>CAKSBK010000012.1 GCA_934438035.1 uncultured Christensenellaceae bacterium | reverse complement strand
ATATTCGTTCGGTAATTCGTCTAACTGGTCGCAGCGGAAAACGGGACCGTCCTTGCAGACGTATTTGCTTCCGATATTGCATCTTCCGCATTTTCCGATGCCGCACTTCATCTTAAGCTCCATCGTTGTGAAGACCTGAGTTTTGTTAAAGCCGAGCTTCTGCAAACCCGCGAGCGTGAATTTAATCATTATAGGCGGTCCGCAGATAATAGCGGTTTTATTTGTGTCAAAGCCCAGCTCCTCAACGTATGAGGGAACAAAGCCTACGTGACCGTCCCAGTTATCCTGCGCACGGTCGATGGTGAGGTGAACGTTTATGGAATCGTCCTTACACCACTCGTCTAATATTTCCTTATAGAATACAAGGTCTTCCTTGCTTCTTGAGCCGTAAACGATGTCTATTTTGCCGTAATTTTCTCTGTAGAAACGGCAGTAGTTTATTACGGAACGAAGAGGCGCAAGGCCGATACCGCCGGCGATGAAGAGAAGATCCTTGCCCTTAAAATCTTCCTCAACGGGGAAGTTTTTGCCGTAAGGCCCTCTTATGGTTATCATCTGACCGACCTCAAGCCCGTGCAGCCAGTTTGTAACGCAGCCGCAGCGCTTGATGGAAAACTCCTGAAACTCCTTATTCGTAGGAGAGGAGGTTATTGAGAACATAGCCTCGCCTACTCCCGGAACGGAGAGCATTGCGCACTGACCGGGCATATGCTCAAAAACCTTGCCGCCCTCGGGTGCGTTTACTCTGAATGTTTTAACATCGGGCGTTTCCTGTCTGATATCGGTTATAACGCCGATCATAGGGATCAATGTTTCTTTAATCATTTCTCTTCTACCCCCAATGCTTTAATTACTTTTACGATATTCATCTGAATAGGGCACTTCTTTAAGCATCTGCCGCAGCCTACGCAGCCGTATTCGCCGCCGTTGTTTGCGGGGAAATATACGAGCTTGTGCATAAAACGCTGTCTGAAGCGCTGCATCTGTGTAGGTCTCGGGTTGCCGGCAGCTTCCTTTGTGAAGTCAGCATACATGCAGCTGTCCCAGCAGCGGAAACGCTTAATGCCGTGACCGGTGTCAAACTCACGGATGTCGTAGCACTGACAGGTGGGGCAAACGTATGTGCAGGTTCCGCAGGCAAGGCATGCTTCCGAAAGCTCATCCCAGCGAGAATCGTTAAATATGCTTAAAAGCTCCTTTTCGTTGTAGCGCGACATGTCAAGACCGCTTATGGGAAGCTTATCTAAAATTTCCTTTGCGGCAGCCTTCGCCTCGCTTACCTTTTCTTCATCGCCGTCGGTTAGAGCTGCGTCAACCGTCTTTAAGAACGCCTCGCCCTTTTCGGTGTTCGCCTTAAAATACATATCTCCGTCGGCAATCCATGCGCTTACGTCTCCGCCGGGCTCGGTTGCGTCTATTCCGAAGGTCGTGCAGAAGCAGGTTTCCTCGGGCTCGGAGCATGCGAGAGTGACTATTGTCGCATGGTCTCTTCTCGTCTTATAGTAGCTGTCAACGGGGTCGGTGAGATAAACCTTATCAAGAATGGAGAAGGATCTAAAGTCGCAGGCTCTTACGCCGAACATTATGAAATCCTCCGCCTCCTTACGGGTATCGATTATCTCTATCTTTTTGCCCTCTACCTTAAACTCGGCCATATTCTCAACCTGAGGGAAGAAGAAGTCCTTAGCCGAACG
The DNA here is from genome assembly GCA_934438035.1 of uncultured Christensenellaceae bacterium. Taxonomy (GTDB): domain Bacteria; phylum Bacillota; class Clostridia; order Christensenellales; family Christensenellaceae; genus HGM11616. The sequence continues at coordinate 9,844 of CAKSBK010000012.1, read as the reverse complement.
AACGGTGTTAAGAGCGCTTGAGAGCGTTTTGCCGTCCTCCCATTTTTCGTATTTTGCAACGCCCGCCTCTGCGTCAACGGGTAAATATAACGCGCAGTTTTGGGAGGCCGCCGCAAATACGGAGTTTAAATTATCAAGGGATACTTTTTTCATATTATTCCTGTCCCCTTTCGTGTACTATGCCGGGTTCACAGTCGTCAAAGCTGAAGCTCGTTAAGGGACCCTTTGCGCCTACCTCTTCGCCCGCCTGGAACTCGCCGTAAAGCTCGTTATAGTCCTTTATGAACTTTCTGTTTAACAGGTGGAGCGGAATATGCTGCGGACATACTCTCGAGCATTCGCCGCAGTCCGTGCATCTGCCGACAACGTGGAAGGCTCTTATTATATGGAACATATTCTCTTCAAACGTATCCGCGCTCGCCTTGGTGTCTATTCCCGAATCATGGTTATCAAATACGCAGGTCTTGCAGGTGCATGCAGGGCATACGTTTCTGCAGGCGTTGCAGCGTATGCAGCGTGAAAGCTCGTTTCTCCAGAAGTTAAAACGCTCCTCCGCCGTCATGTTTTCAAGCTCAGCAACCTTATCAAACCTTGCGCTTTCAAGCTTTTCGCCGTCCTCGCCTATCATCTCGTCAACGTCCGCCGCAATCTTCTTTGACTTGCAGTTCTTGCAGCGCTCCATTAAAGCGTCCGCCTTTAAAACGGTGCGCTCGCCGTACATCGTTGATAAAACGAGGCTTTCTCCCTCGGCTTTAACTGCGGTTACGCCCTTAAAGCCGAGCTTTCTTAAGCTCTCTGCGTCCGTCTTTCCGTCGCAGGCAATGCCGACTGCGTAAATCTTCTCTCTTTTGATTCTATGCTCGGTTAAAAGCTCGTTAAAGCTTAAAGAATCACAGGGCTTTAAGAAAACCGCTACCTTGCCGTCTCCCGGCTTTTCGCATTCCTTAACGAGATATTTAGAGAGGTTTGCGCCGCAGAAATCGTTATATACGAAATCCGCTTCAACCTCCTCCTTGGCCGTGAAAAGAGCGGGAGTTATGTCATAGAAGAACTCGCCTGTTTTCCAACCGAGGACGCGGTCTACAGTACCGTTCTCTAAAAGCTCTATAGCCTTATCCTTGATCATTTTCTGCATCTTAAGTCCTCCAATCTCTTGCTCTCGCCGAGCTTGCCGATAGCCTCTGCAAAGCTGTTCATAGTCTCTGCAAATTTTGCGCCCTCAGCCGCGGAGACCCACTCTACTCTCGTTCTGTCTCTCTCTATGCCCAAATAATCAAGCATTGAGAACAGAAGAGTCATTCTTCTTCTTGCGTAATAGTTGCCGGTTGTATAGTGGCAATCGCCCGGGTGGCAACCGCAAAGTATAACGCCGTCCGCTCCTCTCTGGAACGCCCTTAAGATGAACATGGGGTTAACTCTGCATGAGCAGGGCACTCTTACTATCTTTACGTTTGAGGGATAGTTAAGTCTGTTCGTTCCCGCAAGGTCTGCGCCTGCATAAGAGCACCAGTTGCAGCAGAAGGCTACTATTTTAGGTGTATATTCGTTGTTTACTTGCATATTGCGTCTACCTCCGCCATGATCTGTCTGTTAGAGAAGCCGTTAAGGTCCATAGCTCCGGAGGGACAGGCAACCGTGCAGGCGCCGCAGCCCTGGCAAACCGCCGGGTTAACGGAGGAAACTCTTCTGACCTCAATCTTCCTGCCGGGAAGCGGGAACTCTTTATCGACATATGTAATAGCTCCGTAGGGGCATACGTTCTGGCAAACAGAGCAGCCGTTGCAGAGCATCTCGTTTGAATGAGCAACGCAGGGGTTGCAGGTGATATTGTCTTTAACGAGAAGACCTATTACCTTAGCCGCAGCTGCGGAAGCCTGAGCGACAGTCTCGGGGATATCCTTCGGGCCCTGGCACATTCCGGAGAGGAACACGCCCGCCGTAGGAGACTCTACGGGACGAAGCTTGGGATGAGCCTCTGTGAAGAAGTCGTTCGTATCCATAGAAGCGGTAAGCTTTGTCGCAAGAGGTCTTGCGGATTTATCGGGCTCTATCGCTGCAGCGAGAACAACCATATCCGCGTCGATATGGAGCTGCTCGTTAGAGATGAGGTCCGAAGCCTGAACCATGAGCTTGCCGTCGTGAGGAGCGACTTTTCCTACCATGCCCTTGATGTAATGTACGCCGTACTGCTCAACCGCTCTTCTGTAGAACTCGTCAAAGTTCTTTCCGGGCGTTCTTACGTCTATATAGAATACGTATACGTCTGTATCGGGATACTTTTCTCTTGTAAGCATAGCGTGCTTTGCGGTATACATGCAGCATACCTTAGAGCAGTAAGGCTTGCCGCAGCCGTCGTCCGAACGGGAGCCTACGCACTGTACAAATACGATCGTATGCGGGTGCTTGCCGTCGGAGGGACGTAAAAGCGTGCCGTTCGTGGGGCCTGCCGCGTTCATAAGTCTCTCATATTCAAGAGAGGTTACTACGTCGGGGCTCTTGGAGTATGCATACTCGTCGTAATTCTTAACGTCTATCGGGTTAAAGCCCGTTGCCGCAACGATTGCGCCGTACTGACGCTCGATTATTTCATCCTGCTGCTCGTAGTCGATTGCCTTAGCCTCGCAGACCTTTGCGCAAACGCCGCATTTTCCGGTCTTAAGCTTGGTGCAGTAGTTTGCGTCTATTGTCGCAACCTTGGGAACTGCCTGAGCAAAGGGAATGTAAATTGCTCTGTGGTTATCCATGTTGAGGTTAAACTCATTCGGAACCTTTTTCTGAGGACATTTTTCCGTGCAAAGACCGCAGCCCGTGCAGATGTCTTCTTTAACGTAGCGGGCCTTTCTTCTGATTTTAACGCTGAAGTTGCCGATAAAGCCCTTAACGTCTTCAACCTCGCTGTAGGAGTAAATCTTTACCTTTTCGTTCTGAGCGACTTCAACCATTTTAGGAGTCAAGATACATGCCGCGCAGTCAAGCGTGGGGAAGGTCTTATCTATCTGGCTCATCTTGCCGCCGATAGTAGGCTTCTTTTCAACTATATCTACCTCAAAGCCCGCCTCTGCGATATCAAGCGCAGTCTGAATGCCGGCTATACCGCCGCCGATAACGAGCGCTCTTTTGGTAACGGGGGAAGTGCCTGCCGTAAGAGGGGTGTTTAAAAGCACCTTAGCTATGGCGGATCTTCCTAATATGATAGCCTTTTCCGTGCCGCTTATCTTGTCCTTATGAATCCATGAGCACTGCTCGCGAATGTTTGCAATCTCAACGAGATAGGGGTTAAGGCCCGCTCTTGCGGCGGTCTTTCTGAAGGTCGCTTCGTGCATTCTCGGCGAGCATGAGCAGATTACAACGCCCGTAAGCTTGTTATCCTTAATGGCATTTTCAATCATTGTCTGCCCCGCTTCGGAGCACATGTACTGATAATTGGTAGAGAAAACTACACCGGGTTCGTTTGCAAGTGTGTTGGCAACCGCTTCAACGTCAACCGTAGCTGCGATATTAGAGCCGCACCAACATACAAATACGCCTATTCTCTGCATTGTGTTTTCTCCTCCTTACTTGCTGTATTTTCTGAAAGCGCTCACGATAGCCTGCTGAGGAAGGTCCTCGTCTAAAAGCTCGGGAATGCTTTCGGGTTTTAAGTGATTTTCGCCCTGCTGACGAATCTTCATAAGACGGACAGCCTCGACGATTTTGGAAGGCTCGACGCCTCTCGGGCAGCGCTCAAGACATGCCATGCAGGAAAGACATTTGTAAAGAGAATCCGCGCTTTCCATGAGCTTGTCTATCTGACCCTTTTCAACCATGTATACGAACTGATGAGGATGATAGGGCATTTCGTCATACGCCGGGCAGGTCGCAGAGCATTTGCCGCAGCGCATGCACTTTAACACGTTTGCGCCGCTGATGTGAGCTATTCTGTTAGCTTCTTCGCTGTTATACATCTTTTACTCTCCTCCCTTATTTAACGCCGAGGGCCTCTGCAAGAAGCTCCGTAAAGTACATAACCTTAACGTCTTCCGTGCCGCCGTTTTTCTTTAAGTTATACATGCACAGAGGACATGCCGTAACTACGATCTGCGCGCCGTTGTCCTTTGCGGACTGCATAACCTTGTTAGATTTCTTCTCTGCGGAAGCCTTATCCTCCAAAACAACGTATCCGCCGCAGCATTCGTTGCGGTAGGGGTAGTATACGGGCTCGCCGCCGATAGCCTTTATAAAGTCCTCGATAATCGTAGGATTTTCCGGGTTATCAAAAGCCATTTCCTTAGAGGGACGCAGAAGCAGGCAGCCGTAATATGCGCCTATTTTCTTTCCGATGGGGTTAACTACCTTTTTTGCTATTTCGTCAAAGCCGATAACGTCTTTTAACAGCTCAAGATAATGAATAACCTTTGTTTCTCCCTCGTAGGGCTCGCCGTCAGCAATGTAATTGTTGACTCTCGTCCTGATATACTCGTCGTTTTTCATGTCTTCGTTCGTTCTTTTAACGACGTTATGACATGCGCTGCAAACCGTTACGAGATCATGTCCCTCCGCCTTTGCGCTTTTAAGAGTACGCACGGCGGAAAGCTTTGTAGCTATCTCGTCCTTGGCCTGGGGGTAAACCCCGCCGCAGCACTGCCAATCCGGCAGTTCTTCCAGAGTAACGCCGAGCGCCTCGGCGCAGGCTCTTGCGTATTTGTCAAGATCCTTCGCCTTGGTTTTAAGCGTACATCCGGGATAGTAGCTGTAAATCATTTCTTTTACCTCACTTATACCATCTGTTCAGGGTGGAATACCTCGTCAAATTTCTCTGCCGTGAGGAAGCCTAAGGCTACGCAGGCCTCTTTTAAGGAAATGTTTTCCTTATAAGCCTTCTTTGCCGTTTTAGCCGCGTTCTCATATCCTATGTAGGGGTTAAGAGCGGTAACAAGCATGAGGGAATTATGAAGATTATGATGCATCTTCTCTTTATTGGCCTTAATTCCTACGGCACAGTTATCGTTAAAGGATACCATGCTTTCAGCCAACAGTCTTACGGACTGAAGGAAATTATATATGCAGACAGGCATGAATACGTTTAACTCAAAGTTACCCTGAGAAGCGGCCATACCGACCGCAACGTCGTTACCCATTACCTGTACGGCAACCATAGTAACCGCCTCGCACTGCGTGGGGTTTACCTTGCCGGGCATTATAGAGCTTCCCGGCTCGTTTTCGGGAATGAATATCTCTCCTAAGCCGTCGCGCGGACCGGAGGCCAGCCAGCGGACGTCGTTTGCTATCTTCATCATATCGCATGCAAGAGCCTTTAACGCGCCGTGAGCAAACACAAGCTCGTCTTTGGAGGTAAGCGCATGGAATTTGTTGGGAGCGGTCTTAAAGTCCTTGCCGGTAATATCGGAAACCGCCTTTGCAACCTCTTCCGCAAAGCCCTTGGGAGTGTTAAGCCCCGTTCCGACGGCAGTTCCTCCGAGAGCAAGCTCTTTAAGCTCGGAAACCGCAAGCTCAAGCATTCTCTTATCCTTTTCAAGGGAGCTTCTCCAGCCGCTTATCTCCTGAGAGAATTTTATGGGAGTAGCGTCCTGAAGATGCGTTCTTCCGCTCTTAACAATGCCCTCGTTTTCCTCTTCAAGTCTCTTGAAGGTAGCTACGAGCTTATCTATTGCGGGGAAGAGCTTATCCTCAATCTGCGTTACCGCGGCGATATGCATAGCCGTGGGGAAGGTATCGTTAGAGGACTGACTCATGTTGATGTCGTCGTTGGGATGAAGCAGCTTTTTGCCCGCTATCTCGTTTCCTCTGTTTGCGATTACCTCGTTTCCGTTCATGTTAGACTGCGTGCCTGAGCCCGTCTGCCAAACTACAAGCGGAAAATGCTCGTTTAAAGCTCCGCTTATGACTTCGTCGCATGCCTCGCTTATCGCCTTTAGCTTTTCATCGGTCATCTTTTCGGGCTTAAGCTTATGGTTTGCAACAGCCGCCGCCTTTTTTAAGATACCGAACGCATGGGTGATTTCTCTGGGCATGGTTTCTATGCCTACGCCGATTCTGAAGTTCTGGCTGGATCTTTGCGTCTGCGCCGCCCAATAGCGGTCTGCGGGAACCTTAACCTCGCCCATAGAATCATGTTCAATACGGTATTCCATTTGCGTTATATCTCCTTTTGTTGTTCAGTTACTTATTTTATATATTTAAACCGTTAATAACGGCTTTAATGCTGTCTGCGGACTTTCTCATAAGCTGCTCTTCTTCTTCGGTTAAGGGAGCCAAAAGCTTGCCCTTTACTCCGCCCTCGCCTATTATGCATTCCATGGAGAGGCATACGTCGGAAACTCCGTATTCGCCGTGAAACATTGTTGAGACGGGAACGACGGTGGGCTTTTCGTCAAATATGCACTTTACGAGGTAAGAGGTGCAAAGCGCAATTGCGTTAAAGGTTGCGCCCTTGTCCGAAATGATCATTCCTCCGCTCTTTCTTACGAAATTCATCATCTCTTCCTTATCAAACGCCTCTATGCCGTCCATATATCTTTCAACTCTGTCTTTATACTCGTCTATGGATAAGCAGCCGATTCTCGCAACGGACCATGCCGCAAAGGAGCTGTCTCCGTGCTCGCCGTAAACGCTTGCGTGAATGGAGCCCTCGTCTATCTTATAGCTGTCCGCAATGGCGGTGCGCAGTCTTGAGGAATCGAGTATGGTGCCCGAGCCTATAATTCTCTCCTCGGGGATTCCCGAATACTTAGTCATGATGTAGGTAAGTATATCGACGGGGTTGGAAACTATGATATAAACTGCGTCGGGGGCGTATTTTGTGATGTCGGGAATAATATGATTTCTCATAAGATCCGCATTTACCTTTGCGAGATCAAGTCTCGTCTGCCCCGGCTTTCTGCCTATGCCGCAGGTTATTACGACTATATCGGAGTCGACTGCGTCGGAATATTCTCCGTTATATATCTTAACTCTCGGCATATAGGAGGAGCCCTGCCTCATATCCATAGCCTCGCCGCGCGCCTTTTCCTTAGCGACGTCTACGATGACTATTTCGTTTGCGGTGCCCTGTACCGCTATGGTGTAAGCTACCGTTGCGCCGACGTTTCCGGCGCCGATTATTGTAACTTTTCTGCTCATAACACAATTCTCCTTTATATACAAAATATTTAAATACAGTTTATTTTATCACAATCGCCGTCATTAATGAAACAGCAATCTCTGCGATAGTTATTCATTTATCAATCTTTGATATATTGTTTTAAGCATATCATAACCCCCTAAAATTCATATTTACTCTCAGCTCTTCGGGAAATATTATTGCTGCTTTGGGAAATATTTCATCATATACGCATATATACTGCTATTTCCCGAATATTTCCCACAACAACTTGAAAGAGCGTTATTTATTCGACTCAAAAATTTATATGTACATTTTTATCGTTTAGATATATAATTTATTATATAACAATTAGGTAAAAACAGCTGTTTTTTTGTCGATATCGTGAAAGGATTCACAATCCCTAGTAATATAGTCGGCTTTTTTCGCCGCAAAACATAAACATCCTGCCTTGAAATTTAACAAAAAAGCAATATATTTACCAAAATTTAATTATACATACGTTATATATTTTTCACCTTACCGACAAAAAATATATAACACGGATACCGCTTTGCAAAACCGGTAATTTACAGCAAAAAGGAGAGACTATGAATACGCTTCATTTAAAATATGCGGTGGAGGTTGAGCGCACGGGCTCTATTTCCCGCGCGGCGGATAATCTTTTTATGGGACAGCCCAACCTTTCAAAGGCAATAAGAGAGCTGGAGGAAAACGCGGGAATAACCATTTTCAAGCGCACCTCGAGAGGGGTTACGCCCACCCCCAAGGGAGAGGAATTTTTAAAAAGGGCGCATACCATACTAAACCAGCTTCAGGAAATAGACGAGCTTAAAACGAGCGGCGAAAGGCAGTCTCCCCGTTTTTCATTAACCGTTCCCGATTCCAACTATATTGCGGAAGCAGTAAGATCGTTTATAGCGCAGATAAAAAACGGCACGGACGTAACCATAAAAAAAGCCGGCGCGATAGAGGGAATAACAAACGTTACCGACGCCGTGACTTCAATGTCCTTAATACGCTTTGAATCCGTTTACGACAGCTATTTTTCCGAGCTTGCGCAGTCAAGAGCGATGAAATGCGAAATAATATGGTCCTTTGACGCCGTGCTTTTGGCCTCTCACATAAGCGAGCTTTCGCATATTACCCCTATAAACCGTCAAACGCTGAATAATTACACCGAAATAACCTACGGAGACGTTTTTTCCCCGCAGATAAGGGAAGACGCAACGCAAAACACGCCCAAAAAAAACGCCATCAAGCTTGACGACAGAGCTGTCAGTCTTTCGTTACTCTCACAGATGCGCTATGCGTATATGATTACCGCGCCCGTGCCTCAAAGGGTGCTTGACCGTTACGGATTGGTTGAAAGAAAATGTGAATTTGTAAAAAGATATACCGATATGATAATTTATCCGGAGGACTACGAATTTACGCAGCTTGATCATCGCTTTATGAACGAGCTTTTCGCCGCAAAAAACGACGTCGCCTTTAAAAGAAACATGTCTTAAGCGAATATAATCCTGTCTCCCCCTCTTAAATATTTAAGCTTTCCGCCCATGCTCTTCTTTAAAAGGGCGTATTGCTCGGCGCCCGTGCAATGGCATGTAAAATATTTTGCGCCCGTATCCAAAAGAACGTCCGCGGCATTTTTTATATATTCGCCGTCCTCTCCCTCGGTTCCCACATTCATAAAATGAAAGCCGCTTATGACGTAATCGGGAACGGGGGAACACCAGCTTACTATATTCATTATTCCCTTATGCGAACAGCCGGAAACAAGAAGCGTCTTTTTTGCGTCGCTTATAAGAAGATACTGCTCATGCAAAAAATCATCCGGAGCAAAGCCGTTTTCATCGGCAACGGACATATTCTCTTTTTTGACGTCATACATCCTTTTAAACATATTTCCGGTAAAAAGATATAATTCATCGTCTATAACCGTTTCGTTTCCCGTAAAAATAAACCTGCCGTTATCCTTAAGGGATTCGTCCGCCCCGATATACCTGCCGTCCGCAGAATAGTACTTTAAAAACACACGCTCGTTAGCGTAAACGCGGGCGTGTTTATTTTCTTTAAAAAAGCGCTCCAGCCCTCCCGTATGGTCGTAATGCGCGTGAGAAACCACCGCAACGTCCACCTTTTTAAGGTCAATGCCCATAGCCTCGGCATTATCCGCAAACGCCCCCGTTTGACCTGCGTCAAAAAGTATATTGTGGTTTTTGGTTTCTATATATAAAGAAAGGCCGTGTTCATGCAGCAAGCCGCAGGCAGATGTTTCTTCTATAAGCGCACTGACCGTTATCATATTTTCCTCCGGAATGCTTTTTCTGCTCTAATTATATCCTCTTTTTTTAAATCGGTAAACGAAAAACGTGAAAATGCGTGCAAAAACTTTTAAATTCCCGCAGTAAAATGCAATTGAAATAAGCTCAAAACCTCCCGCTTCTCTCAAGCAGAAGTTCCGAGCGATATCGTTCCGAACGAAGAGAGGAACGCTTTGCCGAAAAAAGTTGGTAGTCAAGCGAAGTAAAAATAACTGAGCGGAGCGACCGTTATTTTTACGGGAGCGAAGACAAGACTTTTTTCGGAAGAGGAGGGGCAATGACAAATAAAAGCACTTCCGCCTTTAGCGGGAGTGCGTAAGATTGTCATTTGCCCCGACGTTGTGCCTTTGGGCGGAAGAGGAGCAATAGTCCGTAAGGCTAAGGGGCGGGCAAAAGACCGCCCCTAGCTAAAAGGACT
>CAKSBK010000011.1 GCA_934438035.1 uncultured Christensenellaceae bacterium | reverse complement strand
AAGCGGACGTATCCGGAGGAATTCCTACTTACGAGCTTGTCGGACTTCCGGACGCCGCCGTCAAGGAAGCAAGAGAACGAGTAAAATCCGCAGTTAAAAACAGCGGTCTTCCCTATCCCGGCGGAAGAATAATAATAAACCTTGCGCCTGCGGATCTTAAAAAAGAGGGTTCAAATTACGATCTTCCGATTGCGGCGGCGCTTTTATGCGCGCAAAACGTAATTTCCCCAGAAAGCCTTAAAGACACTGCCCTTATCGGCGAGCTTGCGTTAGACGGCTCTCTTCGCGCGGTAAAGGGCGTTTTGCCCATGGCTATAGATATGTATGAAAGAGGTATAAAAACCGTAATTCTTCCCAAGCAAAACGCCGCCGAGGCTTCATATGTTAAGGGTCTTAACGTTATAGGCGCAGAGAGCCTTTTGCAAACGGTAGAGCACCTTAACGGAACAAACGTAATTTCCCCCGCCGAGCCCCAAAGCTTTTGCGCAGAAGAAAACAGCGAGCTTTTCGAGGGGGATTTTTCCTTCATCAAAGGGCAGGAGGGCGCAAAAAGAGCCGTAGAAATAGCCGTTGCCGGCGGCCATAATATACTTTTTATAGGACCTCCCGGCTCAGGAAAATCCATGATAGCTAAGGCAATACCCTCAATACTTCCCGACCTAAGCTTTGAAGAGGCGCTTGAGGCGAGTAAAATTCACTCTATCGCCGGAGAATTAAAGGAGGGCATTATTACGAGAAGGCCTTTCCGTTCGCCTCACCACACCTGCAGCACCGTTGCGCTTACGGGAGGCACCCAGGGCCCGGGAGAAATTTCCCTTGCACATACCGGCGTATTGTTTTTAGACGAGCTCCCCGAGTTTAAAAGAGACGCCCTCGAGGCGATGCGCCAACCGCTTGAAGACGGCAGAGTGACGGTGTCCCGCGCAAGCGTAAAACATACCTACCCCGCTGATTTTATGCTCGTAGCCTCAATGAACCCCTGCCCCTGCGGCTATTTCGGGGACCGCTCCGGAAAATGCCGCTGCACTCCATATCAGATAAAAAACTACCTTTCAAGAATATCCGGTCCGTTTTTAAACAGAATAGACGTTATGTGGGAGGTCTCCCGTCCTAAATTCTCCGAGCTTAGAGATAAAGCCCCCGCCGAAAGCTCCGAACAAATAAGAAAAAGAGTAAACGCCGCAAGAGACATTCAAAAAAAGCGTTACGAGGGAACTGGAATTTTTTCAAACGCTCAGCTTTCGGGAGCTCTTTTGGAAAAATACTGTAAAATAGACGCCGAGGGAGAATACATTTTAAAAGCCGCTTTTAACAGCATGAACCTTTCCGCAAGGGCATATAAGCGCATACTTACCGTCGCAAGAACCATCGCCGATCTTGCCGGCGAAGACAATATATCCGCCGCGCACATAGGCGAAGCAATACAGTTTAGAGCGCTTGACAGAAAATACTGGGGAGATTAATATGGACTCTCACGAAAACCTTATTTTAAATTACTGGGTTGCCACAACAAAAGGCCTCGGCTATATAAAAGCAAGAAAGCTTGAAGAAAACGTTGCGCCGCTAAAAGAGCTTTTTTACGATCACGCTCTTATTAAAAACAGCAAAATCCGCCTTAAAGAAGATACAAAGGACGAGCTAATAAGAAGAGCGGACGAAAAAATGTTAAGAAGCGAGCTTAACGCACTATATAAAAACGGCATAAGAGTAACTTCATATAACGATGAAGATTACCCGTCCCTTTTAAGCGAAATTCACGACCCTCCCCTCGTTTTATATTACAGAGGTGATTTAAAAAAGCTATCTCGCTTTCGGCTTGCCGTTGTCGGCACGCGAAACCCCTCGTACAGCGGAGGGGAAAACACCGCAAGATTATGTGAAGAGCTAAGCCGAAGCGGCGTCAGCATAATTTCCGGCATGGCAAGAGGAATAGACTCTATTGCGGCGGAAGCGGCTTTAAGGGGAGGCACGCCCACAGCCGCTGTTTTAGGCAGTGGAATAGACGTTCCATACCCTAAAAGCAACGAAAAGCTTTACCGTGAAATAATAAAAAACGGCGTCGTTATAAGCGAATATCCGCCGGGAACTCCGCCCACTCCCGAGCACTTCCCTCAGAGGAACAGAATTATAAGCGGAATGTCAAGCGCCGTATTTATAACCGAGGGTAAAATAAGAAGCGGCGGAGCAATAACCGTAAGAAACGCACTCGAACAAAACAGAGACGTATACGCTCTTCCGGGAGATATTTCAAACCCGCTCTCCGAGCTTCCCAACTCCCTTATTGCCGACGGAGCAGCCGTTGTTTTGCGCTCCGAGGACATTTTAGACGGCATGGGGCTTAACGCCGCAGCGCCTGTTTTTAATGAAAATTCGGATATAAAGCTTGATTTTTCGGAGCAGCGCCTATATACTCTTTTAAAGCAGGGGGAATTATCTGCGGATAAGCTTTCCGAGCTTTCCGGCATGGACATTTCAAAAACCATGCTCACCCTGACTATGCTTGAGATAAAAAAAGCGGTTAAACGCTTACCGGGAAATCTGTTTGCGATAAACCGCTCAAAATAACAATTTTGGAGGAACGCCTTACATGGCAGCAAAAGCAAAGGCAACTAAAAAAACCGCTCCCGATTTTGAAAATCTCGTAATCGTGGAGTCGCCCGCAAAGGCAAAGACAATCGAAAAATTTTTGGGCAAGGGCTATAAGGTAACCGCCTCAAACGGTCATTTGATAGACCTTCCGAAAAGCAAAATAGGAGTAGATACGGAAAACAACTTTACGCCGTCCTATATCGTAATAAGAGGGCGTACCGCCCTTTTAAACGAGCTTAAAAAGCTTTCGAGCGAAGCAAAAACCGTTTATCTCGCAACGGACCCTGACCGCGAGGGAGAGGCAATAAGCTGGCATCTTGCACGCGCGCTTAACATACCCGAAACCGAAAAATGCAGAATCGAATTTAACGAAATCACAAAAAAAGCGGTTCTTAACGGAATTTCACACCCAAGAACGATTGATATAAATAAGGTTGACGCTCAGCAGGCAAGAAGGGTTTTAGACAGACTTGTAGGCTATAAGCTCTCTCCTCTTCTTTGGAAAAAGGTTAAGCCCGGGCTTTCCGCGGGAAGAGTTCAGTCTGTCGCCGTGCGCCTTATAGTCGACAGAGAGGATGAAATAAAAAAATTCGTTCCCAGGGAATATTGGACGCTTAACGTGCTTTTGGCTAAGAACAGCGATAAATCCGCAGTTTTTCCGACTAAGCTTACGGGCAAAAACGGCAAGAAGTTTGAACCGGAAAGCGAAGAACAGATGAACGAGGTCTTAAGCGAGCTTAAAAATGCGAATTACGTAATAAAGAACGTTAAAAAAGGTCAGTCCTTAAGAAAGCCCTATGCGCCTTTTACTACCTCCACCCTACAGCAGGAGGCTTCAAAAAAGCTTAACTTTACCGCAAGACGCACAATGATGATTGCACAGGGTCTTTACGAGGGCGTAACCGTTTTATCGGGCGAAACCGTCGGTCTTATAACATATATGAGAACGGACTCCACAAGAATTTCAGAGGACGCCGTTAACAATGCAAGGCAGCATATTTTAAATAATTTCGGCGAGGAATTTCTCCCCGAAAAGCCCAACGTGTTTTTAAGCAAGAAAAACGCTCAGGATGCGCACGAGGCTATCCGCCCCACTTATTTGGAATATACTCCCGAAAAGGTTAAGGCAAGCCTGACTCCCGAACAATTTAAGCTTTACAGCCTTATATATAACCGCTTTATAGCCTGCCAAATGAAGCCCGCAGCTTACGAAACCTTAGGCGCGCAGATTGACGCCGCTTCGTATAACTTCCGCTCAAGCTTCTCCGTGCTTAAATTTGCGGGCTGGAAAGCGGCTTACAGCGATAATTCCGACGATGAAGAGGAAACTTCCTCCTTCATTCCCGATTTAAAGGAAAACGACGAATGCACCGCAAAAAAACTGGAGCCCAAGCAGAACTTTACCGCTCCACCGGCAAGATATACCGAGGCTTCTCTTGTTAAGGCATTAGAGGAGCTCGGAATAGGGCGCCCGTCAACATATGCGCCCATTATATCCACGATCATAGACCGTCAATACGTCAAGAGAGATAAAAAAGCTCTTCTTCCCACCGACCTCGGAGAAATAGTCACAAAGCTCATGGAAGAAAATTTCTCCGATATAGTTAACGTAAAGTTCACAGCGCAGATGGAAAATAGTCTTGACGACATTGCGGAACACGGAACGGATTGGCATAAGGTTATAAGCGATTTTTATTATCCCTTTGAAAAGAACCTCGAGCGTGCGGAAACGGAAGTGAAAAAGGTTGAGCTTCCCGTAAAAGAAGCGGGGGTAACCTGCGAGCTTTGCGGCGCTCCCATGATAATTAAAACGGGACGCTTCGGAGACTTCATCGCCTGCCCCAACTATCCCGCCTGCAAAAACACAAAGCCGATTTTAAAGCCCATTGCGGCCCCCTGCCCCAAATGCGGAGCACAGGTGCTTGAGCGAAAGAGCAAAAAAGGCAAGAAGTTTTACGGCTGCTCGGCTTATCCCGAATGCGACTTTATTTCTTGGGATATGCCCCTTGAAGAAAAATGCCCGGTATGCGGAAAGTATATGGTTAAAGCAAGCTTCAGAGGCTCAAAAGGCGTAAAGCGCTGCTCCGACCCGGAATGCCCGTCAAATAAAAAAAGCAGCGATAAGGACAGCAAATGAAGCACGTAAACGTTATAGGCGCGGGTCTTGCGGGCTGTGAAGCCGCCTGGCAGCTCGCAAAAAGAAATATACCCGTTAAGCTTTATGAAATGAAGCCCAAAAAGCACACGCCGGCTCACAGCTATTCCGGCTTTGCCGAGCTCGTGTGTTCAAACTCCCTGCGTTCCGACAGGATTGAAAACGCCGTCGGTTTGTTAAAGGAGGAGCTTAGGCTTTTAGACAGCCTGATTATGGAAGCGGCGGATTGTTGCAGGGTTCCCGCAGGCGGCGCTCTTGCGGTAAACAGAAAGGATTTTTCCGACTATATAACAAAAAAAATAACCGAAAACCCCAATATAACCGTTATCTGCGAGGAGGCGCACTCTATTTTTGAAGACGAAATAACAATAGTCGCCTCGGGTCCTTTGACCTCCGACGCACTTGCGGAATATATAAGCGGTTTAACAGGCGGCGAGCATCTAAACTTTTTTGACGCCGCCGCACCTATCGTAAGCGCAAAATCAATCGACTTTTCCCGCGCGTTTTTCGCTTCGCGCTACGGCAAAGGAGAAGACGATTATATAAACTGCCCCATGGAGGCGGAGGAATATCACGAGTTTTATAACGCTCTTATAGGCGCTGAATGCGCGGAGCTTCACGGCTTTGAAAACGATAACGTATTCGAGGGCTGTATGCCGGTTGAGGTGATGGCAAAAAGAGGGGAAAGAACCCTGCTCTTCGGTCCCCTAAAGCCCGTAGGCTTAAAAGACCCTCACACGGGAAAAGAGCCCTTTGCGGTCGTTCAGTTAAGAAAAGAAGATAAAGAGGGAACTATGTATAACCTCGTGGGTTTTCAGACTCACCTTAAATTTCCGGAGCAAAGAAGAGTTTTTTCCATGATTCCCGGTCTTAAGGACGCCGAGTTTATACGCTACGGAGTTATGCACAGAAATACTTATTTAAACTCCCCTAAGCTTTTAGACGACCATTACCGCCTAAAAAGCAACCCCAACATATATTTTGCGGGGCAGATGACTGGAGTTGAGGGCTATGTGGAGTCAACAGCCTCCGGCTTATACTGCGCTATCGGCGCGGCGAGTCAGTTTAAAGGAGAGGCTCTTCCCGTTTTAAGCGATAAGACGGCTGTAGGCGCGCTTGCAAACTACGTAAGCTCAAGCGCTTCATATGATTTTCAGCCCATGAACATAAATTACGGCATAATACGCCAAAGCGAAGAAAAAATTAGAAAAAAGGCGGAGCGCTATGCATATTTTGCCGAGCGTTCGCTTGACGAAATAAGGAGGTTTAACGATGGGAAACTTGATGGGAACGACGATAGTCGCCGTTAGAAAAAACGGCATGTGCGCCGTCGCCGGAGACGGACAGGTAACCTTAGGCGAGAAAGTCGCCATGAAACATAATGCGGTTAAAGTAAGACGGCTTTATCACGGTCAGGTAGTAGTCGGCTTTGCGGGCTCCGTTGCGGACGCCTTTACACTTTCCGAGCGCTTTGAAGCCAAGCTCGAACAGTTCGGCGGCAACCTTACAAGAGCCGCCGTAAACCTTGCGCAGGAATGGCGCAGCGATAAAATGATGCGCCAGCTTGAAGCCATGCTTATAGCCGCTTCAAAAGATACGATGCTAATAGTTTCGGGCACGGGAGAGGTTATAGAGCCCGACGACAGCGTGCTTGCCATAGGCTCGGGCGGAAGCTACGCTCAGGCGGCGGCAACGGCGCTTGTTGAAAACACGGATTTAAGCGCAGGCGAAATCGCAAAAAAAGCGATTAAAATCGCCTCCGACATCTGCATATTTACAAACGACCACATAACCTTAGAGGAGGTGTAAAAAATGGCATTAACTCCAAAGGAAATAGTAGACGAATTAAATAAATACGTAATAGGCCAGGACGACGCCAAAAGGGCGGTTGCTATTGCTCTTAGAAACAGATACAGACGAAACTGCCTCCCGGAAGAGCTGCGTGCGGAAATAACTCCGAAAAACATAATAATGTCCGGTCCCACAGGCTGCGGAAAGACGGAAATAGCAAGAAGAATAAGCAAGCTCATGCACGCTCCGTTCGTTAAGGTGGAGGCCACCAAATTTACCGAAGTAGGCTACGTCGGAAGAGACGTTGAAAGCATAATAAGAGATCTCGTAGAGGCGTCCATTCATATGGTTAAACAGGAGCGCTACGACGCCGTAACGGAAAAAGCAAAGGCAAACGCAGAGGAGCGCCTTATAGACGTCCTCATGGGCGAGACAAAGGGAAAGCCCGCGGAAAATCCTCTTGCGTTTTTGTTCGGCAAGCCTCAGCTTAACGCGGCTCCCGAAGAAACGCCCGAGGAAAAACAGAAAAAGCTCTCAAAGCGCGAGCAAATCGCTTACGCCCTTAAAGGCGGCGCCTTAGAAAATAAAACGGTGGAAATAGAGGTTGAGGACAACAGCTCCGTAGGGATAGAAATTGCCGGAGTCTCCGCCGATATGAATATGGGAGATATGCTCTCGGGAATAATGCCCAAAAAGACTAAAGTAAGAAAGGTTCCCGTAAGCGAAGCAAGAAAGATATTAATCGAACAGGAATCCGACAAGCTCATAGACATGGACGAGGTTATATCTACCGCAATCACCCGCGCCGAGCAGGACGGAATAGTATTTTTAGACGAAATAGATAAAATTGCCGGCAAATCCATGGGCAGCGGCCCCGACGTTTCAAGAGAGGGCGTTCAAAGAGACATTCTCCCTATAGTCGAAGGCTCTACGGTAAACACAAAATACGGTCCCGTAAAAACGGACTATATGCTGTTTATCGCCGCGGGAGCGTTCCACGTTTCAAAGATTTCCGACCTCATTCCCGAGCTTCAGGGACGCTTTCCAATACACGTGGAATTAAAGCCCCTGACAAAAGAGGATTTCGTAAAAATACTCTCTCAGACGCAGAATGCGATAACAAAGCAATATACCGCGCTTTTATCCATGGACGGAGTTCAGCTTAAGTTTACTCAGGACGCGCTTTTGGAAATAGCCGCTTACGCCGAAAACGCAAACGAAACCATGGAGAACATCGGCGCAAGGCGTCTTCATACGATAGTTGAAAACATGCTTGAAGACATATCCTTTAACGCGGGAGACATATATCCCCCCGTTGACGTAGTAATAGACGCAAAATATGTAACAGAGCATATCGCAGGAGATTTTAAAGAACAAAATTTAGGAAAGTTTATACTGTAATGCCCTTTAAAATAACAAAGGTATATAAAAAATCGCCCGCCCAAAAGGCGGGTTTTTCGGCAGGAGACGTTCTTACTCATTTAGGCGGAGAGGTTTTAAGAGACGAGATAGATTTCCTCTATTTTTCCGCCGAAAAAAAAGTTCCCTTTACGCTTAAAAAGCCGGACGGAACCGTTAAAACAGGCGTAATTAAAAAAAGGGAGGACGAGGAGATAGGCATAGAATACGAAGGCGACGGCTTCGGAATTAAAAGAAGCTGCGCCAATAAGTGCATGTTCTGCTTTGTTGACCAGCTCCCCGAAAACATGCGCAGCACGCTTTATTTTAAAGACGATGATTGGCGCATGAGCTTTGTTATGGGAAATTACGTCACTTTATCAAACGTGACGGAAAAAGAATTTGAGCGAATTTTAAAAAGGAAGGTCTCTCCGCTTTACATTTCCGTTCACGCAACGGACCCCGAAACGAGAAAGCGCTTAATAGGAAATTCCAAAATTTACGACATTCTTCCTAGGCTAAAGCGCTTAGCCGAAAATAAGCAGAGCTTCAACTGCCAGGCGGTTCTCTGCCCGGGTATTAACGACGGAGAAATTCTCGATAAAACAATTTCCGACCTTTTTTCTCTTATGCCTTACGCACAGTCCTTTGCGGTTGTTCCCGTCGGGCTTACGAAACACAGGCAAGGGCTGTGCAATCTTTCGATATATACTGAGTCTCAGGCGAGAGACGTAATTAAAATAGTAAATAAATGGCAGAATAAAGCGTTAAAGGAGCACGGAACACGCTTTGTTTTCGCCTCCGATGAGTTTTATCTGAGGGCAAACCTCCCCTTTCCCGAATACGGCGCATATGAAGACTTTTTACAGCTTGAAGACGGCGTAGGGCTTGTTTCCATGCTCACACACGACGCGGCGCTTGCGCTTGAAGACGCGCCCGCCTCCAAAATAAAAGAAGCGAGCATTGCCTGCGGAACGGATATTGCTCCCACGCTTAAAAAAATAGCGCAGGAGGCTGAAAAAACGCTCAATATGAAAATTCACGTTTATCCCGTAATAAACCGCCATTTCGGAAGCACTATAACGGTCTCCGGGCTGTTATGCGCAAAGGACATAGTTTTTGAGCTTAAGGATAAAAAACTCGGCGAGCGGCTTTTGATAAGCGACGCCATGTTAAGAGACAGGCAGAATGTTTTTCTTGACGACGTTACATTAGAGCAATTATGTGATATACTAAATGTGTATGTGCGTCCGGTTTGCGACGGTTTTGATATGATAGACGCGCTTTTAGGCAATGATGAAAGGATGTAATAATGGCAAGGCCTTTAGTAGCTATAGTTGGAAGACCTAACGTAGGAAAATCCACGTTTTTTAACAGAATGTGCGGAAAACAATCCGCAATAGTCGAAGACACTCCCGGAGTTACAAGGGACAGAATTTTCGGAAACACGGAGTGGCTTAACCATAAGTTTACTCTTATAGACACCGGCGGAATAGAGCCCTTAAGCGAAGATATAATTTTAAAGCAGATGCGCCGTCAGGCAGAGCTTGCAATAGAAGCCTGCGACGTAATTCTCTTTTTTGTTGACGCTAAGCAAGGGCTTGTAAACGCAGACTATCAGGTTGCCGAGCTTTTAAGAAAAAGCGACAAGCCCGTTATAGTCGTCGTTAACAAGGTGGAAACCTCAGAGGATAAAGACATGTTTTACGACTTCTATTCCCTCGGAATAGGCGAATTATGCTCCATCTCCTCTTCGCAGGGCTTGGGCTTCGGAGACCTTCTTGACGAGGTTGTAAAGCATTTCCCCGATGAAGAAGACGCAGAAGAGGAAAACGACGTTATGCACATAGCCATAGTCGGAAAGCCCAACGCCGGAAAATCCTCTCTGACAAACAAAATAATAGGCGAGGAAAGGGTTATCGTAAGCGATATTCCCGGAACCACAAGAGACGCAATAGACACCCCCTTTACGTTAGACGGCAGAGAATATATGATAATAGACACCGCCGGAATGAGAAAAAAGGGCAAGATTGACGACGGCTCAATCGAGCGCTATTCCGTAATCCGCTCTCTTGCGGCAGTAAGACGCGCGGACGTCTGCATCGTGCTCATCGACGCAAAAGAGGGTATAACGGAGCAGGACGTTAAAATCGCCGGCTATGTTCATGAAGAAGGTAAGCCCGTTATAATCGCCGTCAATAAATGGGACGCAGTTGAAAAGGATTCTTATACTATAGAAAAATACAAAAAAGATCTCGCCTGCGATCTCGCATTTATGGACTATGCTCCCTCCATATATATTTCCGCAAAGACAGGTCTGCGTATAAACAAGCTTTTTTCGCTTGTCGATACGGTTTACAACAACTCTCAAAGGAGAATTACCACAGGTCTTTTAAACGACTGCTTAAGAGAGGCGGTTACCGCAGTCGAGCCGCCGTCCGACAGAGGCAGGAGGCTTAAGATATTCTATATTACTCAGGCAACCTGCGCGCCGCCCACTTTTGTATTGTTCGTTAACGATACTAAGCTTATGCATTTTTCTTATCTGCGTTATCTTGAAAACTACTTCAGAAAGACGTTTGATTTTTCCGGCACGCCTATTCGCTTTATAGTGCGTCAAAGAAAAGAAGATAAATAATAATATACCGGGGGTACTTTTATGACTTTTGAACGTATAATGGCGCTTATAGGCATTGCGCTCATAGCCTTTCTAATAGGCAGCTTTTCGCCTGCGATAGTTATTTCAAACTCCGTCGCAAAAAGGGACATCAGAAAATACGGCAGCGGCAACGCCGGCAGCACGAACATGGCGAGAACTTTCGGCATTAAATTCGGAGTACTCACATTTTTGGGAGACGTTTTAAAAGGCGCCTTCGTCGCGTATCTTTCCACCGTCGCCTCCTCCTTACTCGGAGAAGAGGGAATAAAATATGCGGTAATTGCCGGCTCTATTTTCGTAGTAGTGGGACATAACTGGCCCGTGTATTACTCCTTTAAGGGCGGAAAAGGCGTCGCTACTACTTTAGGCGTGCTTATGGTGCATATGCCAATACCCACCCTTATATGTCTTGCACTTACCGCCACTGTTATGCTTTTAAGTCATACAGTCTCGTTAGGATCTCTTGCGGGCGTTATATTCACTGTAATCGCATCGTTTATCGCCTGTCCCGAAAACGTCGAGCTTCACGTTATAAGCATTACTCTCGCCGGCTTGGTTTGGCTTTTGCATATTCCCAACATCAAACGGCTTATTAAAGGCAGCGAGCGCAAGTTTGACCTCAAAAAGAAATTAAAAAAGAATTCCGACGAAAAGACGGAATAACGCATATGCCGCGGAAAGACCTTTTCTGCGGCAAAATTTATATACAATGGAAAAAATTCTTACCATATTAATTTGCTCTTTAAGCATTTTCACCTTAATAATATGCGCGCTTGACAAATATTTTGCAATAAAGCATAAAAGAAGAGTTCCCGAGGCGGTATTGATTATTCTAAGCGCGGCGGGCGGCTCCTTGGGAATGCTTATAGGGATGTATCTTTTTCACCACAAAACAAAAAAGCCCAGGTTTTTTCTGGGCATACCGTT
Organism: uncultured Christensenellaceae bacterium; assembly: GCA_934438035.1. Classification (GTDB taxonomy): domain Bacteria; phylum Bacillota; class Clostridia; order Christensenellales; family Christensenellaceae; genus HGM11616. The sequence goes on along the minus strand of CAKSBK010000011.1, from coordinate 74 downwards.
AATTATAGTATTACAAATAATATTATGCGCATTTTTATATTACAAAGGAATAATCTGATCAAACGCATTTTCCT
>CAKSBK010000010.1 GCA_934438035.1 uncultured Christensenellaceae bacterium | reverse complement strand
GCATATGCCTCGGCAAGCGAGTCTATACCCTCTGCGCCGCCGCTCAAAATTGCGTCGGCGTTTTTGGGTATGTATTTGGCGATATCTACGTTTAAACCTCTTGAGCCTATTACGGCGACTTTCAAAATAATTCACCCCTTTAGTATTATATAAAAAAGAGAGAAAAAATATTAGACGATTTATAAACGACGTATTTCACCAAAAAAATAAGCGCTTTATGCGCTTAAAGACGTTAAATGACGTAGTCTGTTCCGGGCTCCTCGCAAATAAGGTCGAGAAGCGTCTTGCTTTCAAGATAATCGTTAATGCGATTGTAAAGCTCTGCCCACATAGGGAGAGTTTTACAATAAGAAGCGCGTTCGCAGGTGTTATCGGGCTCGTCTAAGCATGCGACGGGGGCTAAGGAGCCTTCCGTAACTTTTAATATGCTTCCGATGGTGTAGTTTTCCGGGCTGCGCTTCAGCTTATATCCGCCGCCTTTTCCTCTTAAGGAGCTTACGAAGCCCTTTTTGCTTAAAACGGAAACAATGCTCTCAAGATATTTTTCGGAAATACCCTGTCTTTTTGCAATATCAGTGAGAGGAATAAATTCACCCGTGTTGTGCTCCGCAAGATCTATCATAACTCTTAACGCATATCTGCCTTTTGTGGAAATCATCATAATGCAATCCTCCTATAACATATTATATCACTGGGTTTATGTAAATTCAACAAAAATAATTCATAAAAACATATTGACTTAATAGGTTTAATGTGATAATATTTTTTCACGGTAGTTTTACATATTAAATAATTTGTCAGGCACGCCGCTTTGTGATAGAATATAAGTTGACAAATAAGGCGACTAAAGCGATTAAAACGAAAGGCTTTTAAAATGATTAGGATTGAAAACCTTAACAAGACCTTTAAAACAAAAGAGAAGAGCATAGTGGCGTTAGACGGAATTGACCTAGAGATAAACGACGGAGAAATTTTCGGAATAATAGGTCTTTCCGGTGCGGGTAAAAGCACGCTCGTAAGGTGCATCAACCTGCTTGAGCGTCCGACGTCCGGAAAAGTATATATCGACAATAAAGATTTAACGGCTATGCCGGAAAAAGAGCTTCTTGAGATGAGACGCAATATCGGAATGATTTTCCAGAATTTTAACCTTTTCGAGCAAAGAACCGTGTTAAAAAATGTCTGCTATCCTTTGGAGATTTCCGGTATTAAAAAGGCGGAGGCGCAAAAAAAGGCGAGAGAGCTTTTAAAGCTCGTCGGTCTTGAGGACAGAGAAAAGTCTTACCCCTCCATGCTTTCGGGCGGGCAGAAGCAGAGAGTTGCAATAGCAAGAGCGCTCGCAACTGACCCTAAATATCTTCTTTGCGACGAGGCTACAAGCGCGCTTGACCCTAACACCACGCAGTCGATTTTGGAGCTTTTAAAGAGCATCAACAAAAACCTCGGCGTAACGATAGTCGTTATAACTCATGAGATGAGAGTAATCGACCAGATTTGCGACAGAGTTGCGGTTATCGATAACAGCCATATTGCGGAAATAGGCAGGGTTTCGGATGTGTTTATAAGCCCGAGATCCGAAATCGCCAAGGAGCTTATTTTGCCGCAGTCTCCTCTTGCGAAAAAGGTGGGAAAGAAGAAGGTCAGGATTATATTCGACGGAGAGGCTTCAGAGCGCTCCGTTCTTGCGGACATGATTCTTGCCTGCCAGGTTCCCGTAAATATAATGTTTGCGGATACCAAGGATATTGACGGCAAGGCCTACGGGCATATGCTGCTTCAGCTTCCCGAGGGGGAAAACGAGGCTCAAAAGGTAATCTCCTGGCTTGCGGCCAACAATATGAAATATACGGAGGAGGCTTAAGCGATGTCTGATATGTTTGTAAAGCTGTGGGAAAACGGTATTTTGCAGCTCGGCGTTTGGGAAACGATATATATGACGCTTATCTCCACCGTCGTGGCGTATATAATAGGTCTGCCGCTCGGTATTTTGTTAAGCGTAACGGATAAAAACGGGCTTCACCCGGTAGGCTGGCTTAACAGGCTGGTGGGAATATTGGTAAATGCTTTCAGAAGCGTTCCCTTTATTATATTAATGGTGGCGATGCTTCCCGTTGCGAATTTCGTAGTGGGGACGAGCCTCGGAAACAGCGCAATGATAGTTACGCTCGTTATTGCGGCGGCGCCCTACGTTGCAAGAATGGTAGAGTCGTCGATAAAGGAAATTGACGCCGGGGTTATTGAAGCGGCGAAGGCAATGGGAACCTCAAACCTGAAAATAGTATATAAGGTGCTTATTCCCGAAGCTAAACCCGCCCTTATTGTCGGCGCAGTTATATCCACCGTTACAATTTTAGGCTATTCCGCAATGGCGGGAACGATAGGCGGAGGCGGCCTCGGACAGATTGCCATTACCTACGGTTATCAGAAATACAACACCGATATCGTTTGGATATGCGTTGCCCTTACCATTATCATAGTTCAGATAATTCAGGAGCTCGGAATGTACCTCGCAAGACGGGTAGACAAGCGAATCCACAAGTAATGCAGCGTTTAAAACGCTTCATATATTCAAATATTTAAAGGAGAAACAAAAATGAAAAAGTTAATTGCACTTTTAACCGTACTTGTTTTAAGCGTTGCGGTTCTTGCGGGCTGCGGCGCAAACAACAGCGCTCCCGCCGGAAGCGAAGCTCCCGACGCTACGGCTGACGCTGCCGACGCAGATAAGGTCATAACTGTCGGCGCTTCTTCAACGCCTCATGCGGAGATTTTAGAGCAGATTAAGGATACTCTTAAGGAGCAGGGCTACGAGCTCAAAATAGTTATCTACGACGACTATGTGCTTCCCAACAAGGCTCTTGCGGACGGCACTATCGACGCTAACTATTTCCAGCACACTCCGTATCTTAACAACTACAACGAGTCTAACAATACTGACCTTGTAGCTGCTGCGGCTATTCATTACGAGCCCTTCGGAATTTACGGCCAGGGAATTACGGATCTTAAGGACCTTAAGGACGGCGCAACAATAATCATTCCCGCTGACGACAGCAACGAAACAAGAGCGCTCTTCCTTTTAGCTCAGGAGGGACTTATTAAGCTTCCCGAGGACGCTAACGCAGAAAAGGGCGTTACTACGCTCGACATCGTTGATGACGGCGGATATAACATCGTTCCCGTTCAGGCGGACACCGTAGCGGCTCAGCTTGAAAATGCAGACGAGGGCTCTATCGCGGTTATTAACGGCAACTATGCGCTTGCGGCAGGCCTTAAGATTGCAGACGCTCTTGCTTCCGAGGACGCTAAGGGCACAGCTGCTCAGACATATGCAAACGTAGTTGCGGTAAGAGCCGAGGATGAAAACAGCGACAAGACCAAGGCGTTAATCGCAGCCTTGGAAACTGACGCGGTTAAAGAGTATATTGAAAAGACCTATAACGGAGCGGTTGTAGCAATTTTCTAAGCTAACGTAAAAGTTAAGCGCTTTCACTTTTGTGAGGGCGCTTTTTTATTGCTTCAAGTATAAAAAGAGCTTTAAGCGAAAAAACGGGGAAAATAAATCCGAGTAAAAAAGTAAGATAAAATTGTAATTTCCAGCCTAAAAATGTTGACAACATGGAAAATTTAAGGTAAACTATATACAAGTTAGCGCAAGCGAACTAATAATTTTGAGAATAAGTTAGCACACGCTAACTATAGGAGGAAATATGAGCGTAGTTATTCTGGGCGGAAACGAATGTATGGAGAGGAAATATAAAGAGCTTTGCGAGGAGTATAAATGCAGCGCAAAGGTTTTTACACGTATGAACGGAGGGCTTAAAAACAAGCTCGGCAGTCCCGACCTAATAGTTATGTTTACCGGGACAATGTCTCATAAAATGCTTAAAAGCGCTCTATGTGAAACAAAGGGTCAGAAGCTTATAGTCGAAAGGCTAAAAAGCGCTTCCGCTTCCGCGCTGCGAGGAGTTCTTGAAAAGCACGCAAACGCTTAATAGACGAGTATTGTAAGCTTAAGTCTGCCTTTTTGCGTCGTCCCCTCGACTTTTTGCAAAAGAAGACGTCCCTTTCCCCTGAGAGTGATAAAGTCGCCCTCCTTTAGAAAATGCGACGGTGTTAAAACGGATTTATCGTTTACAAAAACGCGTCTTAAATTAAACAGTTCGCTGCATTTAGAGCGGGAAATGCCGTATGCGGAGCATAAAACTGCGTCCGCGCGCATTGACGGGCAGATTATAAGCTGCTCTTTAGGCTCTTTTGCTGCGAGCTTTTTTATATCTCTGCAAACGCTTACGGTGACAGCGGTGTGTTTTACGCTGTTAATTTCGCTTATAATATATTCCGCTGCACTTTTCAGGCAAAAAACGCAAGCCTCGCTTCCGTCCGTAATAATATCTCCTATTGCTTCTCTTCTTAAGCCGGTTGACAAAACCGCGCCGAGAAAGTCGCGGTGAGTGAGCTTGTCCGCAAACTTTGCGTTTTTGGGGGCTATATTTATTGCGGTTATCGGCGGCTCGCTTTTATATCCCAAATCCTTCTCATCGCCGAAAATCGCAATTTTTCTTTCAGCGCCGTCGCAGCCGCCGTAAAAAGCTACGGGTGAAGAAAAATGCTCGCTTGCGGCGTCACTCTGTTCTCCCAAAGATAAAAAGCCGGAATATGTGTATCTGTATTCAAAAGCGCATTTCTGAGCAAGATCGTGTAAATGTGCGGTAAGCTCTTTCATTTTTTCTCCTTTACTGTTTTTTTATTATATGCTTTTTTTATTTAGCGTGCAATACTTGCGCAATAGCTAAAAAACGCAATGAAAAATAGGTAAATATATGAAAACAAACCGCTAAAGTGCGGTTTTTATATATTTTAAGGAGCTTAAGCGGAAAATGAAGGGCTTAAGAAACGCTAAAGGGGCTTTTCTCGGAAGAAGAAAATAAAGTGAAAAATCCGCCCGGTTAACCGGGCGGAGTTTCTTTACAGCAATATGAAGAGCATGCCGGAGTCTCCCTCGTTTATAGCACGCTCAAGGGTATCTCTGAGCTTTTCTCGTGCGTCGTCGTGAAGATACGTTACTTTTCCTAATAGCCCGTCTCGGACCATATCTCCCAGCGTTTTTCCGAATATCTCCGTTGCCCACGCCTTTTCGGCGTCGCTTGCAAATTCATGTGAAAGAGTGTTTAAAAAGCTTTGAGATTGATCTTCGCTTCCTATTATCGGCGTAAGCTCGGTTTCCACGTCAACGCGAATCATATGAAGCGTGGGGGCGCATGCGCTTATTTTGACGCCGTATTTATCGCCCTGGCTTATTATCGTGGGCGTTTTAAGAGTAACCTCCTCCAAAAGCGGGGGAACTATGCCGTAGCCCGTTTGTTTTACGGTTTTAATTGCGTTTTCAAGGCGTTTATAGTGAGCGCCCGCGTCAGCCATATCCTTGATAATTGATATAAGCTGCCTGTCGTCCTCTATACAAAGCCCCGTTTCCTCGCTTAATACAGTGTAGAACAACCCCTCCGGCGGCTTTATTGACAGCGTTATTTCACCCGTACCCATAGATATATCCGTAACCTGGCAGGAGGAAATAAATTTGCAGCTTAAGAGCGCTTCGGGAAGCTTATCATAATCCTTCATGCATTTAAGCGAGGCGGACGCCTCCTTTAATTTATCGCAAAGCTCGGTTATTATGTAATGCTCTTTGGGAAGAGCGCATATCCAGCGCGATATATCGAGCTTTACGGCGCATATCGGAAATTCATAGAGCAGGTCTGACATTATATCCTGTACGTCCTGCTCGGTAAAGGTCGTTGCGTTAATGGGTATTACGGGCGCGCCGTATTCCTCCGAAAGCTCGTCGCAGAGCGCATAAGCCTCTTCCGACTGCGGGTCAAGCGTGTTTAAGAGTATTGCAAAGGGCTTGTTTTGCGCCTTAAGCTCGGATATTGCCCGAGCCTCGGAAGGCTTGTAGTTGATTCTCGGAATATCCGTAAAGCTGCCGTCGGTGGTTACTACGAGAGCAACCGTGGAATGCTCTGAAATAACCTTTTTCGTGCCGATGTCGGCGGCTTCTCCGAAAGGCATGGGGGTTTTAGACCACGGAGTTAAAACCATTCTCTTGTCTCCGTTTTCCGTGTCTCCCTTGGCGCCCTCAATCATATACCCTACGCAGTCAACCAGTCTTACGTTCATGCTTACGTTGTCGCCGACTGTAATTCTTACTGCCCTTTCGGGAACAAACCCGGGCTTTGTCGTCATAACGGTTTTGCCTGCGGCGGATTGCGGCAGCTCGTCCGTTGCACGCCTTAATTCGTTTTCGTCGGTTATGGCGGGTAAAACGAACATATCCATGAATCTTTTTATAAAGGTGGATTTTCCGGTGCGGACGGGACCCACGACGCCTATATAAATGTCGCCGCCGGTCCTTTCGGAAATATCCTTATATATACCTGTGTCAGTCATTGCGCTTCCTCCAAATCCGTCGTTTGTATAGTTTTATGAATGCGAACGGAGGTTTATTACAATTTTTTAAGCGCGATTATAGGAACATGTTTTTAAAGATGAATTTACCCGTCTTTGTTTTAAAAATGTTTTTATATATATTTTCAAGGTTATCCTTTTTAAGGCTGCTTTCGTATGCGTTAACTATAAAATCCGCCTCAACGAGGATTTGATAATCCGCTCCGTCTATGCCGGTATAGGTATGGTGGCGGGAAACGAGAAAGCAAACCCGGTCTATCACATTTTTATTTTCGTTAAGCTCTTCTAAAAGCTTTCGCGCAATGGCGGGGCCTAACTCTTCTTGGTATTTTCCCGCACTGCTGGCGTAAACTCTGCGGGCTTCCTTTATTCCTATATCATGGACCAAAGCCGCAGCCTCTGTAATGTAAAGCTCTTCTTTTGAAAGTCCCTCGCTTTGCGCTATAAGCCTTGCGTAAGAATGCACTTTTGCGAAATGCTGGCATTGCTCGGGGTCGTCTTTATAATATTCTATCATTTTAAGATGTATATCGTTTAACATTAAATCCTCCGGGATAATATTCTTATATTTCATATTATCACATATATGCAAAATTTTATCAATTATATTGCAAACAGAGAAAAACTAATATATAATGTAATTATTATAAATCTTCATATAAGGTTGAAAGGAATAAATATGAGACCGGGAAAATTTCGTGCGCTGCTTGATTCTGTAGAAATGGGCAGCTTTTCAAAGGCTGCGGAAAAATCAAATTATTCGCAGTCAGGGCTTACGCATATGATGAACAGCTTGGAGGCGGACGTGGGCTTTCCTCTTTTACACAGAGGCAAATACGGTATTAAGCTCACGGCGGAGGGAGAAAGGCTTCTTCCTTATATCAAGGCGTATGTAAACGCGGAAACTACGCTTATTGAAGAAATAGACCGTATGACAAAGGAAAAGACGGATAACCTTGTTATAGGAACTTATTCCAGCATGGCGAAAAACTGGATTCCTGCGGTCATCGAACAGCTGCAGACGATATATCCCGATATAAAAATAGATATAAGAGTCGGCGCGCAGGACGACCTTTTGCAGTGGCTTGCAAAAAGAGAGGTTGACCTTTGCTTTGCTTCAAAATACAGTGATTTTGACTATGAGTTTATTCCCATAAAGAGAGATAAATACATGGCGGCGCTGCCCTTGTCAAGCGAGTTTACGGGCGACGTATATCCTCTTGAGATGATTAACAACACAACGTTCATAATGCCCTCCTTCGGGGTGGATTACGATACTAAGGCAATATTTGAGAAATACAATATCCGCCCGGCGACAAAGGCTTTTACCGTTGACGATTTTGCGGCGCTTTCTATGGTTGAGCATAATTTGGGAAGCTCAATGCTCCCCGAGCTTATGCTTTCGGGCTTGACTCCCAAGGCTAAAATTCTCCCGTTAGAGCCTCAGGTTTACAGAAAGCTGGGAATAATAATTCATTCGTATAAGGAGCTTTCCGCCGTGGCAAAACAGGCGATTGTCTTAACGAAAAGGCTTTTCGGCGAAAAAGAAATCGATTGATTTTTAGATTAGCTCTAAAAAGTATTGACATTTAATGAAATATTTTGTATCATAAACGTAGAATAATTCTAATCTGGAGTTTTGATGACTAAACAAAGAGAATTAATATTAGAGATAATTAACAATTCGGATAAACACCTTACCGCAGAAGAGATATTTATGCTGGCAAAGAAGAAAATGCCGGGCATGGCTATGGCGACGGTTTATAACAACTTAAACTATCTTTGCAACGCTAAAATCATTAGACGCTTAAACATTAACGGCGGAGTCGTAAACTATGATAAGAGCATAAAGTGGCATGAGCACAGCGTATGCGTAAGCTGCGGGAAAATTACCGACTTTTACATCGACGGTCTTGCGGATATGATTAAAGAGCAGCTCAAGACAGATATTATAGATTACGAGCTTACGGCAAGGGTGCTTTGCGAGGAGTGCAGAAAATTAAAAACGATGGAGGATTAAAAAATGGAGTTAAAAGGTTCAAAAACGGAGAAAAACCTGCTTGCGGCTTTTGCGGGCGAGTCTCAGGCGAGAAATAAATACACTTACTTTGCTTCTGCGGCAAAAAAAGAGGGTTACGAGCAGATTTCGGCAATTTTCTTAAAGACTGCGGATAATGAAAAGGAGCACGCTAAGATGTGGCTTAAGGCCTTGGACGGAATCGGCAATACTGCCGAAAACTTAAAGGCAGCCGCAGAGGGCGAAAACTACGAGTGGACGGATATGTATGATTCTTTTGCAAAGGACGCCGAAGAAGAGGGATTTTTTGAGCTTGCCGCAAAGTTCAGAATGGTCGGAGATATTGAGAGAGCTCATGAAAAGAGATATCTTCAGCTTTTAAACAACATTGAAATGCAAAAGGTCTTTGAGAAGTCCGAGGAGACTATGTGGGAATGCAGAAACTGCGGTCATCTTGTCATAGGTAAAAAAGCCCCCGAGGTGTGTCCCGTCTGCGCGCACCCGCAGAGCTATTTTGAAGTAAGAAGCGAAAACTATTAATAAAAATACTTAAGCCCGTTTGATGCGGGCTTTTTTTATACCTAATATATTATGCGCATGCGTATGCGTCTGTAGCTTTAGCGATATGCCCGAGAAAAAATCTGCAGGAGTGGTCTGTAAATAAATGCGGCAAATAAAAAACCGCCGGTCGGCGGTTTTTTTATGCCGCAAAGCTGCGGCGGGTTATATCGTTTCTATCTTAATCATATTAGTATTGCCGGACATTCCGTTCGTAAGTCCGCCCGTTATTACTATAAGGTCTTCTTTTTTGAGGCTCATGGTTTGTTCCGCAAGCTTCTTTGCGGTATAGAATAAAACCTCGGTGGAGTTGAATTTATCGCACATCACGGGCGTTACGCCCCAGGAAAGGGCAAGCTTACGATAAGTATTTTCGTTAGTTGTTATTGCGAGTATATCTACGGGGGAGCGGAAACGGGAAACCATTCTTGCGGTCATTCCCGAAAGAGAGCATACCACGATTCCCTTTGCGGCAATGTCTATAGCCATGCTGCAGGTGGCGTGGCTGATTGCGTCAACTGTGTTTTTAATTTTAAATTCGGAGTTCATGAACCTCTTTGCGTAGTGAATGTTTTTTTCTGTATGCTCCGCAATTCTCGCCATTGTTTTAACGGTAAGCACAGGATATTTTCCCGCGGCGGTTTCTCCCGAAAGCATTATAGCGCTCGTTCCGTCGTAAACGGCGTTGGCTACGTCTGAAATTTCCGCTCTTGTGGGGCGGGGGTTATATATCATGCTTTCCAGCATTTCCGTTGCGGTTATAACTCTTTTTCCTAACAGGCGGCATTTTGTAATGAGGTGCTTTTGTATTGCGGGCAGCTCCTCGAAGGGGATTTCAACGCCCATATCTCCTCTGCCTATCATTATTCCCGAGCATTCGTCGCAAATCTCTTCAATGTTTTCCACGCCGGCTCTGTTTTCTATTTTTGCTATTAGCTCGATTTCGTTTTCCGCGTTATGCTCGGCTAAAAACGCTTTAACCGCACGCAAATCTTCTTTTTGAGATACAAAGGAGCAGGCGATAAAATCAACGCCGTGCTCCAGGCCGAAGAGAATATCCTCCTTATCCTGTTCGCTTAAATACTCCTGCTTTAAAACTTTGTTGGGAAAGCTCATGCTTTTTTTATCGGACAAAACTCCGCCGACGATTACGTCGCACAGCGCTTCGTTTTTAGAAAGCTTTTTAACCTTAAAGCTCATAAGTCCGTTGTTTAAAAGTATTATATCTCCTACGGAAAGGTCTCCTATAAGCCCCTTATAATTAACGGAGACATGTTTTTCGTCTCCCGTAATGTCGTCGGTAGTAAAGGAAAATTCATCTCCCTCTTTTAAGGTTACTTTTCCGTCTTTAAAGGTTTTGATTCTGTATTCGGGTCCCTTTGTGTCAAGAAGTATGGCTATAGGCATATTAAGCTTTTTTCTGACCTTTTTGATTATCTTAATTCTCTCAAGGTGTTCTTCAAAGGAGCCGTGTGAAAAGTTAAGACGGGCAACGTTCATGCCTGCTTTACACATTTCGGTTATCAAGCCTTCGTCGGTGCAAGCGGGGCCGATGGTGCAAACTATTTTGGTTTTTCTCATATTGACCTCCCATATAAAATTAAAACTGTTTATATCTTATTATAACCTATTACACATATTAATACATCGTTTTTTTTGTAAATAAATTTATTTTTAAGTTATGTAATAAATGCTTAAAAGTAAAGAGCCCTCGAAATTTCGAGGGCTCTTACTTTTAATTAATACCACGAATAGCTTGAATCGTAAGCAAGGTTTTGCGGAAGAGCGCTTAAATCTACGTTTTGACCTATATCCGTAAGCGTGCCGTCAAGCTTAAGTCCGATTATTGAATATCCGGTGTTAAGCGAAACAGTGTTTAAATATTTGCCGCCGGAGGTGAGGCTTACGGTGATGTCCTTAAAGTTTTTATCGTTTACGAGGTAGGCTCCGTCTGCCGTAAGCGTATATTTTCCGCCGCTGTAAACGTAATTTTTAAGCACCTTTTCCACCTTAAGAGCGCCTCTGTCTCCGCTGTCTTCGATAGAAGAATTAATGCTGTTCTGAATTGTCGAGGTAAGGTTGGTTATATGGTATATATACTTCATATAATCCTTGCCGAACTGTTCCAAAGTGCATTTTCTGTAGTCCTTCTTGTCTTTTCCGAAGAGGGTAGTTTTTGTAAGCTCCCTATACATATAAACTATGTCGTTATCAATGTATACGTAAGAGGTCGTTTTATTGTTCGTAACGCCGATGACTCTCGGGATATCGAGCTTGATTATAACCGTGGGTCTGTCTTTGTCGTTAAGCTTTATTTTTATATCAAAGTTGATTTCCGGCGAATAGAACAATATTGAAGCTTTAAGCTTGCCCGTCATATGATACTGACGCAGGTTTGCCGTTGAAGAGAAGTCTCTTAACAGCGTGTTTAAAGAATCAAGAACGATATATCCCGAGGGGTTGGGAGCGGTAATCTCCGCGTTTTCGGGGTAGCTTATCTTAAGATTGCCGTTTATATTTACGCCCTCTAAAGCAAGGTTTTGAACTTTAATATCGCTGACTTTGCCGTCTGTAATGCTTAAGGTCAAATCAACGT
>CAKSBK010000009.1 GCA_934438035.1 uncultured Christensenellaceae bacterium | reverse complement strand
CGCAGGGAAGATTATATGAAAAATAGCGTTCGAAAATTTCTTCCCGTCTCTTCTCGCTCATGTTTGCAATATACGTCATTTCGGACATTCCGAAAAGCTGTACTCTGTTATAAGCAAAATGCTCGAAAAAGCCCGTCATCTGCAATCCAGGGCGGAGTATGTCGGAGGTGTCCGTATGTAAAATGTCATTATCTCCGAGATAAAGCACTTTAAGCTTTAAGGTGTCTATAAATTTATTGAGCTTGATTTTCTTTTTCATCATAGCATATACCTTTCGATGAGTTCGCTTATGCAGCTTTCGTTGTTGCTTTTTAAAATTACGTCCGCGGCGGCTTTAACCTCCGTTAAAGAGTTAAGCGGCGCTGCTGAAAGAGCGGCAAATTCCAACATGCTTAAGTCGATTGTACTGTCGCCGACCGCTATAACCTCGTCTTGGTGGTAACCCATAAGCTTTATAGTTTCTTTAAGCGCGTTGCCTTTTGAAACTTTTCTTGTAAAAGCTTCTATAAGCCTGCCCTTTGAGCGCAGTATCGAAAGCTCGGGGAACTCTTCTTTAATTATCTCCATTTCTTCGGGAACTTTGTTTTCGTCGGTTATAAAAACAACCTTTGAAGTTTCAAAATCCTCTTCCAGGAGGTTTTTGTTTTCAATACCTTTAAGCTTTGTATAATCCGTGTAATACTTGGCTTCTTCGCATTCTTTTAAATATTGGATATTGTCTCCGATATAAACCTGAGCATGCATGTTTCTTTTTGCCGCATGACGTAAAAGTGCCTTTGCGGTGTCCGTAGGCAATAGGCTTTTATAAATTAAAGCGCCGTCTTTATCAAAAACCTGCGCGCCGCCGAGCGTTATAACGGGAGTTTTGAGTCCGAGCGATTTATAAAAAGGCAATACGCTTTTATATGCTCTTCCGGTAACGAGCATAAACTTTTTACCCACATTTTCAAGCTTGTCTATAGCTTCTCTGTTTTTGTCGGAAATAATCCCGAAATCGTCGATGAGCGTATCGTCAAGGTCGCACGCCAACAAATTGTAGCTCATAATATCACTCCGTTTCTTTTTGTTATCATATGCATTATTATATATGTTTTGTTTCGTTTTGAAAAGGTTTTATTGATGTTAATTATGAGGTGGGGTATAATTAAAATATATAAGGAGTTTATTATGAAGGATTTTGTGCATCTTCACGTTCATACCGAATACAGCTTGCTTGACGGCGCTTCTTCTATACCCGAGCTTGTAAAAAAAGCTGCGGATTTAGGGCAGAAAGCGCTTGCGATAACCGACCACGGCAATATGTACGGCGTGGTGGATTTTTATAGAGAATGTAAAAAAGTCGGAATAAAGCCTATTTTAGGCTGCGAGGTTTATGTTGCGCCGGGAAAGCTTACGGAACGCTCGGGCGCGGGCAGAGAGTTTTCGCATCTTTTGCTTCTCGCTAAAAACGACATAGGCTATCATAACCTCATGAAACTTGTTTCCCGTGCGTTTATAGACGGGTTTTATTATAAGCCGAGGATCGATTATGACCTTTTGGAGGAGCTTTCGGAGGGAATCGTATGTCTTTCCGCATGTATTTCGGGCGATATACCGAGATATCTTCTTTCCATGCAGGAGGATAAGGCATATACGCTTGCAAAACGTTTGAAGGACATTTTTGCAGATGATTTTTATATAGAGCTTCAATATCACGGGCTTTCAGAGCAAAAAAGAGTTGCGCCCAAGCTTTTAAAGCTTGCGGACGAGCTTAAAATAAAGACGGTTTTAACAAACGATTCTCACTATGTAAATAAAGAAGATGCCGCGGCGCAGAACGTTCTTATGTGCATTCAAACGGGAAGATACGTTGAAGAAGACGGCTCGTTAATGTTCGGCACAGACGAGTTTTATCTGAAGAGCGCGGAGGAAATGGAGAAACTCTTCCCCGATCGTCCGGAGATGATTTCAAATACCGTCGAAATAGCTGATAAATGCAATGTAGAGCTTGAGTTCGGAAAGCTCCATTTGCCGGCGTTTGATATACCTCGGGGGTATTCCTCTCATGAGGAATATTTAAAAATGCTTGCATATGACGGTGTTAAAAAGAAATATGAGAATATTAAAGACGTTGAAGAGCGCCTTTTATACGAGCTTTCCGTAATAAACAAGATGGGCTTTACGGACTATTTTCTTATAGTTGCGGATTACGTAAATTTTGCAAGAAGCGCAAATATCCCCGTAGGCCCGGGAAGAGGCTCCGCTGCGGGAAGTATAGTTGCATATGCTCTGGGGATAACAAATATAGACCCTATAAAATACAATCTTCTTTTCGAGCGCTTTTTAAACCCGGAAAGAGTATCGATGCCGGATATAGATATGGATTTTTGTTACGAACGCAGGCAGGAGGTTATCGACTACGTAAAAAGAAGATACGGAGAAGATAGAGTTACTCAGATAATAACCTTCGGAACGCTCGGCGCAAGGCAGGTTGTAAGGGACGTTGCGAGAGTTATGAGAATTCCCGTTGCGGAATCGGACAGAGTTGCAAAGATGATACCTTTTGCGCTAAAGATGACTATATCTCGCGCAATGGCGGAAAATGCAAAATTAAGAGCGGAATATGAAGCGGGCGGAAAGGTTAAAGAGTGGCTTGACATGGCCATGAAGCTCGAGGGAAAGCCCAGACACAGCTCAACTCACGCCGCGGGCGTCATTATTTCGGAAAAACCCGTTACGGAATATGTTCCGCTTGCCGTAAACCAAAAGGATATGTCCGTAACCACGCAGTTTACCATGGGCGCTCTTGAAAGCTTAGGTCTTTTAAAAATGGACTTTTTAGGATTGCGCACTCTTACGGTGTTAAGAGACGCAACAGACATGATAAAAGAAGAGCACGGGGTCGAAATAGATATAGATAAAATAAATATGGAAGATCCCGAGGTTTACGGGATGATTTCGCAAGGCCTTACGGACGGCGTTTTTCAGCTTGAAAGCGAGGGCATGAGAAATCTCATGACGCAGCTTAAGCCGGAAAATTTAGGAGACGTAATGGTGGGGATATCTCTTTACAGGCCGGGCCCCATGGCTAAAATTCCCGATTATATAGCGGGTAAAAACGACAGGCACAACATAAAATACGCCCACCCGATACTGAAAAAGGATCTTGAAGACACTTACGGCTGCATGGTGTATCAGGAGCAGGTTATGGAGCTTGTAAGGGATATGGCGGGCTATTCCTTGGGACGAAGCGACCTTGTAAGAAGAGCCATGGCGAAAAAGAAAGTCGACGTAATGAAAAAGGAGCGTGAAATTTTCGTTTACGGCGGGGACGGAGTTCCGGGCGCGGTTAAAAACGGAGTGCCGGAAAAAATCGCTCAAAACGTATTCGACCAGATGATGGATTTTGCGGAATATGCGTTTAACAAATCCCATGCCTGCGCCTACGCCGTCGTTTCCTATCAAACGGCATATTTAAAAAAATATTTCGAGCCGGAATTTATGACTGCGCTTTTAAACAGCTTTATAACGCGCTCGGATAAGCTTGCGCACTATATAAGCTATATGCAAAAGGCGGGTATTTGCGTAAAGCCGCCGCACGTAAATTACTCTTCGGCAAAGTTTACGGTTAAGGACGGAAGCGTTCGTTTCGGGCTTTATGCGCTTAAAAACGTAGGGGAGATAGTTTCAAAAATAGTTATAGAGCGCGAAAAAAACGGACTTTACATCGATTTTGAGGACTTTGTCTCAAGAAATATCGAAAACTTAAATAAAGCTATTATTGAATCCTTGATACTCTCGGGCTGTTTTGACGGTATGGGCGCTTTGCGCTCTCAGCTTATGGCTGTCTACGAAACCGTTATGGACAGAGCGCAGGAAAACTACAAACAAAAAAAGACGGGGATGATAAGCTTGTTTTCCGGGGAAGAAACGGGGCTTTTAACGCATACTCCGCTCCCCGAGCTTCCGGAATTTAACAAAAAACTGCTTTTGTCATACGAAAAGGAGAAAATCGGGTTATATATTTCAGACAACCCTTTGGGAGATTATAAAGAGACTCTTCTGAAAAGAACGGACAATATCGCAAAGATATTGGAAGCGGCAAACGACGAGACCGCTTTACGGTATTATGACGGAAGAAACGTCGTTTTGGGCGGAATTTTAACATCGCTAAAGGTAAGAACCACAAAAAATAAGCAGATCATGGCAAATGCGGTTTTGGAGGATTTAACGGGGACTATAGGAGTGATTTTTTTCCCGAAAACATATTCCTTGGTTGAGGGCAGCGTCGCTAACGACGCGATTTTGGATATTTCCGGAAGAGTACTTTTAAACGAAGATTCTGCGCCCGAAATAATAGTTGAGAGCGTAAGTCCTCTTGCTGAGGCGGATAAAAAATATTTAAACGCTCAGCTTTTTATAAAGCTTTACGACGAAGACGCGGATAAGCTAAAGCAAGTAAAGCAAATACTGAAAAAATATCCAGGGGAAATGTCTACGGTCGTTTTTGTGGAATCAACAAAAAAGAAATACATTATATCGGGGAGCTTGGGAGTTTTATACAGCGACGCTCTTAACGCAGAACTTTCCGCCTGCTTGGGAGAAAAAAACGTAGTCTTTAAACAAAAGAGCGTATGAGATGTTGAAACAAACTTGACGTTGTGTTATAATTAGACGAATTTATGTGTTATTACCCGCTTTGCGGTTATTAGGAGTTTTTGATTATGAGAAGGATTGCTGTTTTGACGAGCGGAGGAGACACTCCGGGAATGAACGCCGTTATTAATTCTGTTGTTATGACGGCAAAAACGCGCGGCTTATCCGTGCTTGGCGTTGAAAAGGGCTATAAGGGCCTGATTGAGGGAAGGCTTGTCGAGCTTCATTCAAAAGACGTAAGAGGCATTGTGAATAAAGGCGGTACGATGCTTAAAACCGCACGCTGCCTGGAAATGAAAACCGAAGAAGGAAGAAATCAGGCGGTAAAGGTATTGAACGCTTACGGAGTTGAAGGGCTTGTAGTTATCGGAGGCGACGGTTCCTTTAAGGGCGCAAAGGTTTTATCCGACCTCGGCATTGCAACCGTAGGTCTTCCTGGAACAATTGACAACGACCTTGCATATACCGATTATACTATCGGATTTGATACTGCGGTTAACTGCGTTGTAGGTGAAATAGCTAAAATAAGAGATACAATGCTTTCGCATGAAAGAATAGGCGTTATTGAAGTAATGGGAAATAAATGCGGCGATATTGCGCTTAATGCGGGCGTCGCGGGCGAAGTTGAATATATAATCGTTCCCGAAATGCCTTTTGATATCGACGCTATTTGCGATAGCCTTACAGGCAGAGCAATTAAAGGCAACAAAACCAGCCTTATTATAATTTCCGAGGGTGCGGGAAAAGGAGAAGCTGTTGCGAATTATCTGCGCGCAAAGACAGGCTTTGACGTTAAGGCAATCAAATTAGGTTATGTTCAGAGAGGCGGAAATCCGACATCCTTTGACAGGCTTATAGCAATTAAAATGGGTACAAGAGCCGTTGAGCTTCTTTTGGAGGGTAAAGCCGGACGAGTCGTAGGCATAAGAGATAATCACATTGTGGATTACGATATTAACGAAGCTTTGGATATGGATCTTTTCTTTGATAAGGATTTATACATAGAACACGGCAAGAGAATGAGTTATTAACAGGAGAAATCTATGCGCATTTTAACAAAAACGGATAAAATAACCGTTTTAGGAGTGAGAAACACCTTTCTTGCTCTTTTGTCCTGCGCAATTTAGCCAAATTATAAAACGAGCGTATCTTATGATATGCTTGTTTTTTACATATGATTATATTTAGCAGAGGAAAGGATATAAAAATGTCAAGCAAAATCATTAAAGAGGGTCTTACGTTTGACGACGTGCTGCTCGTGCCGCATAAGAGTGAAGTCACGCCAAATATGGTTGACCTTTCAACAGACCTTACAAAAAACATTCACCTCAATATTCCGCTTATGTCTGCGGCGATGGATACGGTAACGGAATCCAATCTTGCAATCGCAATGGCAAGAGAAGGTGGAATAGGCATAATTCACAAGAATATGTCTATTGAAGAGCAGGCTTCAAACGTAGATAAGGTAAAAAGAAGCGAGCACGGAGTTATAACCGACCCCTTTAGCCTTTCTCCTTATCATACTATAGGCGACGCAGACGCTCTTATGGGCAGATACCGCATAAGCGGCGTGCCGATAACGCTTGATAACGGAAAACTCGTAGGAATTTTAACTAACAGAGATTTACGTTTTGAACAGGATTTCTCTAAAAAAATCTGCGAGTGCATGACCTCCGAAAACCTTATTACCGGCGGAAAAAACACTACTTTAAAAGAAGCGCAGGAGATTTTGAGAAAGCATAAGATTGAAAAGCTTCCTCTTGTTGACGAAAATTACAAGCTTATCGGTCTTATTACGATAAAAGATATAGAAAAATCAATTCAGTATCCAAATGCCGCAAAAGATAAAAACGGAAGACTGCTTGCGGGCGCGGCTGTCGGCGTAACGAAAAATACTCTTGAAAGAGTTGAAGCGCTTTACAACGCAAAGGTTGATATCATTACGGTTGATACCGCTCACGGACATTCCATGGGCGTTATGAAGATGGTTGAGCAGATTAAAAATAAGTTCCCGGATCTTGAAGTAATTGCAGGAAACGTTGCCACAGCGGCTGCCGTTCACGATCTTGCTTCCGCAGGTGCGGACGTGGTTAAGGTAGGAATCGGCCCCGGATCTATCTGTACAACAAGAATTATTGCGGGTATCGGCGTTCCTCAGCTTACGGCTGTTATGGACTGCGCAGAGGAAGCGCAGAAATGCGGAGTAACCATAATTGCGGACGGAGGAATCAAATACAGCGGAGACATCGTAAAGGCTTTGGCTGCGGGCGCAAGCGCCGTTATGATGGGCAGTCTTCTTGCAGGCGTTAAAGAATCCCCCGGCGCAACGGAAATTTACCAGGGAAGACAGTTTAAGGTATACCGCGGAATGGGCTCGATTGCGGCTATGGAGAACGGCTCTAAAGACAGATATTTCCAGGAAGACGCTAAAAAGCTTGTTCCCGAGGGAGTTGAGGGAAGAGTGCCTTATAAGGGACCTCTTTGCGAAACCGTTTTCCAGATGGTCGGAGGCATAAGAAGCGGCATGGGCTATAACGGAGCAAAGACTATAAAAGACCTTGCGGCAAACGCCGAGTTCATAAAGATTACGGGCGCAGGACTTTCTGAAAGCCATCCTCATGACATTTCAATTACCAAAGAAGCTCCTAATTATTCAGGATCATGCTGACAGAAGAAAAAATAAATAAATTAAAAGCTGTGGTTTCACGCTATAAAAACGCCGTCATTTCTCTTTCGGGAGGAACCGACAGCGTTGCTATGGCTGCTGTTGCAAAAAATGTATTGGGCGCTGAAAACGTTGTTACGGCAACCGCTATAACGGCGTTTTTAACCGATACGGAAAAAAATGCGGCGCAGAAAGCCTCAGAAGCCTTAGGCGTTACTTATATGCCTGTAAGAATACATCTTATGAATGTTGCCGATATTGTCAAAAATGACAAAATGAGGTGTTATTACTGCAAAAGGGTCATACTTTCACATATTGACGAACTTAGAAAGAAAGCAGGCTTTGACGTCGTTTTTGACGGAGGAAACGTAACGGATTTGGGAGATTACCGCCCGGGCTTAAAGGCTGTGGAGGAGTTCGGTATAGTTTCTCCTTTTAAAGAGGCGGGCTTTACAAAAGAAGATATAGCTGAGCTTCTTAAAAAGTATAATATGCAGGAATATATTCTGCCATCAAACTCCTGCCTTGCAACACGCGTTAAAACCGGACAGCAGATAGACCTATATCACTTGAGAATGATATGCGCGGCAGAGACCTATATAACAAATTTAGGTTACAGCCATGTTCGCTGCCGTGTTGACGGAAACAAAGCCAAAATACAGGTTGACCCCTCCGAGGTTAATGAAGCTCTTGCGCACGAAGAAGAGCTTGTGTTTGAGCTTAGAATGATGGGCTTTGAAGAAGTTACCATAGATAAAGACGGATATAAAAGAGCAGGAATAACCAATGTCTGAAATCACAAAAATTTTAACAGAGCTTACTGAATGCAAGATAACGGTCGGCGAAGCTGAGAAATTGCTCGGCTCCGCCGTCATTTCTGATTTAAACCATACTAAGGTAGATAATTTAAGAAGCTCTTTAAAAGGACACCCCGAGGTTATTTACGGAAGCGGAAAAACCGTAGAGCAGCTTTTAGATATAGCCGAGGGCATGAAAAATGTTGACAACGTTATTTTTACACGTCTTTCCGAGCAAAAGGCGAGGGCTCTTAAGGAGCGTTATAACGTAACATATTCTAAAGAAGCGGGGCTTATAGTTCTTAATCCTAAGGAGCATGAAAATCCTGTGGGAAACGTCCTTGTGTGCTGCGGTGGAACGTCTGATATTTATGCTGCGGAAGAGGCTGCATATACGGCGTGGGCAATGGGCTCAAAGGTTACGCGCCTTTACGACGTCGGCGTGGCGGGGATACACCGACTTTTATCACATATTGAAGATATCAGAAGCGCAACGGTTATAGTTGCGTGCGCGGGAATGGAAGGAGCGCTTCCGAGCGTTGTTGCAGGACTAACGGATAAGCCTGTAATAGCCGTTCCTACGAGCGTAGGCTACGGTGCGAGCTTTAACGGCGTTGCGGCGCTTTTAGGTATGCTTAACAGCTGTTCTTCCGGCGTAAGCGTTGTCAATATCGACAACGGCTTTGGCGCGGGATATCAGGCTGCGCTTATAAATTCACTTTTGGAAAGGTAATTAATGAGAGCTTTATATTTAGACTGCTTTTCCGGAATTAGCGGAGATATGACTTTGGGCGCTCTTTTGTCATTGGGAGCGGATAAAGATAAACTTGTAAGCGAGCTTAAAAAGCTTAAGCTGCAAGATGAATTTGAAGTCGTTTCAGAAGATAAAGTCTGCTGCGGTATATCCGGGGTTTCAGCAGACGTTATAGTTAAAAATCAGGATAAATTTGCTCATAATCACACACATTATTCTCAAATTCGCAGGCTTTTGGAGAAAAGCGATTTAAAAACCTCCGCAAAGAAAAGGGCGCTTTTTATGTTTTCTCAAGTAGCGAAAGCGGAGGCTCTTGTTCACGGTAAAGACATAGGCGAAGTTGCGTTTCATGAGGTAGGCGCCGTTGATTCTATAATAGATATTGCGGGAACGGCTATACTTTTAGACGAGCTTAATATTGACTGCGTAATGCACTCGCCCGTTAATGTCGGTGGGGGAACGGTGAAGTGTGCGCATGGAATTTTGCCTGTGCCCGCACCGGCAACGTCTAAGATTTTAGAAGGCGTTACGATATACGGAGAAGAAAATGTCGGAGAGCTTACAACGCCGACCGGCGCCGCAATTTTAAAACTTTGTGAAGAAGGCGAGGCTCTTCCGAAGGGGAGAATTACGGCGGAGGGGTTCGGCTTCGGCAAAAAAGAAATCGGAAGGGTTAACGCATTGCGTGCGCTGATAATTGAAACTGATTTCCGGGAAAATTCCGATGTTTATGAGTTTTGCGCTAATATTGACGACATGACGCCTGAAGAATTGTCTTTTGCGGCTAAGATGATTTTTAGTGCGGGCGCTCTTGACGTATGGATAACTCCCATTACAATGAAAAAGGGCAGAGCCGCCGTTAAATTAAGCGCATTATCCGCTTTAAGCGAAAAGGAAAATATAATTAGCGCATTTAGAGAATACACAACTACGCTCGGCGTCAGATATGAATTAAAGCACAGACAAGTTTTTGACCGTAAGTTTGCTTCGGTAAATACAAAATACGGAATAGTTACCGTTAAAAACTCTTGCGGAAGACTTCATGCGGAATATGACGACTGTGAAGCCGCCGCAATAAAGAATAATATAAGCATTCGAGAGGTTGCAAACGAGGCGGTATTTTTAGCGGCTAAGGGGGAAAATGAATGAGACAGACTGTTTTAGTAATTGACTTCGGCGGGCAGTATAATCAGCTTATAGCCAGAAGAGTAAGGGATTACAACGTATATTGCGAGATTTTGCCGTATACTACGCCTATTGAAAAAATAGCGGAAAAATCGCCTAAGGGTATAATATTTACGGGCGGTCCGAACAGCGTATATGACGAAAGCTCTCCGCATATCGGCAAGGAGATTTTTGAACTAGGAGTTCCGGTGCTCGGAATTTGTTACGGCTGCCAGCTTATGGCGTATCTTTTAGGCGGTACTGTAAGCCCGGCTTCAGAGGCTGCTGCCAGAGAATACGGTAAAACCGTAACATATTATGACGAAGAATTGGCGCTTTTTAAAGGACTCGGCGACAGCGGAATATCATGGATGAGCCATGGAGACTACATTTCAAAGGTCCCGGGTGGGTTTGAGGTATATGCGCATACGGACGTATGCCCGACTGCCGCAATGGCGAATATTGAAAAAAAGCTTTACGGTGTTCAATTCCACCCTGAGGTTAACCATACTGAAAACGGTAAAGAAATGCTAAGACGTTTCTTATATGATGTATGCGGCTGCACCGGCGATTGGCGTATGGACAGCTTTATTGACGATACCGTTAAAAAAATAAGGCAGCAGGTTGGAAGTGACGGCGTGGTATTAGGCCTTTCGGGAGGTGTTGATTCATCCGTTGCTGCGGCTTTAATAAGTAAAGCGGTAGGAAAGCAGCTTACCTGCGTATTTGTAGATCAGGGCTTAATGCGAAAAGATGAGGGCGATTTTGTCGAGCAGACCTTTACAAAGCTGTTTGATATGAATTTTGTCCGCGTTAACTGCAAAGATACGTTTTATGAAAAGCTTAAGGGACATACCGACCCTGAGGATAAACGCAAGATAATAGGCACAGAGTTCTACAAGGTATTCAGTGATAAAATTAAAGAGAGCTACGGCGACGGCTATTTTGCGCAGGGAACAATATATCCCGACAGAATTGAGAGCGGAAAGGGCGACGCGGCTAAAATAAAGACGCATCACAATCAAGTTAAAATTACCGACGAGGTGAATTTCAAGGGCATTGTGGAGCCTTTGCAGGACCTTTTTAAAGATGAGGTAAGAAGAGTAGGCGAGATGCTCGGTCTTCCCCATGAACTCGTGTGGAGACAGCCTTTCCCCGGACCCGGTCTCGGTGTAAGAATAATAGGAGAGGTTACGGAAGAACGTGTTAAGCTTCTTCAGGAGGCCGACGCCGTTTTACGAGATGAAATGGATAAGTGCGGCTATGCGGAGCAAATGTCTCAGTTTTTTGCTGTTTTACCGGGCGTGAAAACTGTAGGCGTCATGGGCGACGGGCGCACATATGATGAACTCATAGCGATTCGCGCGGTAACGACGGATGATTTTATGACTGCTGATTGGGCAAAAATTCCTTATGAAATTCTCGGCAGGGTGTCTAACAGAATCATAAATGAGGTTCATCACGTAAACAGAGTAGTTTATGACATCACCTCAAAACCGCCGGGAACGGTTGAGTGGGAGTAATTTCAAGAGTCGCGTAAACCCGCATAAACACTGGGCTTTCGGCTCTCAAATTCCCGATTTGATAGCAAGGTGAACAATCAAATGAAACTAAGGAATTTTCTGTATTTAAATACTAAAGTGGTCGAGGACTATATTGCCGCAATCGATGGCTATACATACGATGAAGAATCCCAAGCAATTTCCACCAGTAAAGAAAACGCTGTATCGGTTAAAGGGACTATCGGTGTCGCTTCGGGAAATGGTTCGCACGTAGGCAAGCAATCCGAAGAAATCAAAAGATCTGTGCATATTAGTGACGCCGCAAAGTTTGAAAAAGTCTATAAATATCTTCGATCGG
>CAKSBK010000008.1 GCA_934438035.1 uncultured Christensenellaceae bacterium | reverse complement strand
GGCTCGAACCTGTGACCCTCTGCTTGTAAGGCAGATGCTCTCCCAGCTGAGCTATGCTCCCGACAGTTATTTATTATATATTGCGTTAAGATATTTGTCAAGTATTTTTAATGCAAAGATTATAAAAATTATCATTTTTGCAAGCATGAATTTCATACGGAAAGGAAATTTGTAAAATAAAAACAGGCAAGAAGCCAATAACGCTTGCCTGTTTTCGTCACGGCTATCGGAATTTGAAGATAAGCTCTTCCGATTTAAAGATGTTAACGCTCTATTAAGGAAATTATGCTATTAAATATCAAATAGTTTAAAAATCATAAGCAACTGCCGTAGCCTAAATAAGATATGTATTGTAAATGAAAAGTATTGACGTAAAAGCCCCGCCGTTAGACCGATTAAAGCAATAAAATGAAAAAACAGGACGCATGCATGCGCTGTAAAAGGTGAAAGCCTTTGCGCCGGCAGTCTGCCGTTAATTCCGTTATATAGTAAAATTTTTAAATAAAAAAGAATTTAATATAATGTGTTTAACGCGTCGGATAGCTGTCAAACACCTTTCTGTCATAAGGAAATCATTATAGCAAAAGATTTAAATCATCCGGCAAACTATGGCGTTTTGCGTTTGTGTATGCTATAAATAGTATATATAATAATTGTATGCAAGAGCGGGCGATTGTCTCGATACAAAAATTATGACAGAGTATATCCCTGTCATATCTATTCCACATATACAATAATAACCTCTTGCCGGCTAAAAATTACAGACGGGAGGTGCGGCAAAATAGCAAAACTGAATAACAAAGACAAACGGGCGGCAGTTACTGCGGCTGTATTAATTGCATGCGCCTTTATCTGTCGTGTGGTAAATGTCAGCGGTTTTTATACGCTGCTCATAGGGCTGATTCGTTCGGCTATTTATCTGTTTTTGTTTACCGCTTGGGGCGTTTTGCTTAAACGGCGTATCATTCAGGTACAGCTTCGTCGTTATATGATCGGAATCGTAGGCTTAATAGTGTTCTGGTTTTTGCTGCGAACGATTAAATTTAACTTTATTACGGCGGAGAAGACGCCTGCTCTTACCCGTTTTATATGGTATTCTTACTACATACCGATGCTTATGATTCCTATGTTGTCGCTGCTTGCCGCAATTTCACTCGGAAAGCCGGAGCAATACCGCACGCCTTTGCCGTTGCGTTTAATTTGGATACCGACAATCCTTCTTGTTTTAATTGTGTTGACAAACGACTTTCATCATATGGTTTTTTCATTTCCCTCAGAATACCCGATTCACACGGATAGTCATTACAATTATGAGACGGTTTATTGGGTGATATTGGTCTTAATAGCGGTATGCGCCGTCTTTGCCTTTGGAATAATTGTACGAAAATGCCGTATCCCATACAGCAAAAAATTACTATGGCTTCCTATGGTTCCCTTTTTGCTCATGATTGCGTACGGAATACTCAGCGTTACCGTATGGCCGGTAATAGAGCCTTTTTTGGGAGATATTACGGCGGTGTATTGCGTTTTAACTGCGATGGTTTTCGAATGCTGTATCCAGTGCGGTCTGATTCAGTCTAACAGCAGGTATGTTGAAATGTTCCGAAGCTCAACCGTTGCGGCGCAGATTACAGATAAAGATTTTAATGTTTGCTATGCGGCTGAAAATGCAAAGTCGGTCGAGAAGCATATTTTGGAGAGGGCAAAGGCAGACGCCGTTATTTTAGATAACGGTATTCGTCTTTGCGCGGAGCCGATTTCCGGCGGTTATGTGTATTGGCAGGAGGATATTTCTACCATGCTCACGGTAATCGGTGAGCTTTCGGGTATAAGGGAAGAGTTGAAAACCTACGGAGGTCTTTTAGAAGAAGAGAATAAACAGAAACGCCGCAGAAAAAGACTGGAGGAACAAAAACGCCTTTTTGAAAGAGTGCAAGAAACGATAAGGCCGCATATTGCGACGATTAAAAATGAAGCAAAGAAATTGCAGACGGCACAGACGGATGACGAAGCGAAACGAGCGCTTGGCAAGCTGTCGGTTATAGGCGCATATTTGAAACGGCGCAGCAATCTGATTATGCTTGCTGATAATTTGGGGAAAATTCCATCGGAGGAACTTCATTTATGCTTGAGAGAATCGGAATCCAATCTGCGCCTGTACGGCGTAACCTGCGCCTTATGTTTTAAACTGTCAGGAGAATTGCCTTTCAGCACGGCAGGAACGCTTTTTGATTTCTATGAGGCGGTTGTAGAGCTATCCTTAGATACCCTTACGGATATGACTGTATTTGCGGCAGGCACTGCTGACGCTTTACGTATTACGCTTGTCATTTCATGTAATACCGATATGAAAATGCTGTTGAACGAATTTGAAAACGCTTCGGTTATAAATGAGGATGACGTATGGTATTGCGAACTGACGATTTCCCGTGGAGGTGAAACAGTATGAAATTGTTTCACAAAGATAAGATAGACAGAAACTCTGTAAAAGAGAGCATAGATAATCTGCCGAGCGGCATTTGCTTTATAGATGAAAACGGGTTGTTGGTGTTGTGTAATAAACAGATGTATCGTCTTTGTCACATCATGCTCGGAAAAGATTTGCAGTATATTTCCGAACTGCGGGACGCAATGGCTAATCCTCAAAGGTTAGTTGAAACCGTGAGCGCAGATACAAATGTTTTTCGTTTTCCGTCGGGCGAGGTGTGGAAGTTTTCCGAGAGTTATATCACCGATACGGACGGTAACGGCTATACGCAGGTGCAAGCCGTTAATGTAACGGCGCTTTACGAGAAGGAAAAGGAGCTTGAGCGGCAAAACAGACGGCTTGAGGAATTGAACGGTCGTGCAAAAACGCTCTATGCCGAACTCGACCATATTGTGCGCGAGGAAGAAAATTTTGCCGTTAAAACACGTGTCCATGATGAGATGGGAGAGCTGCTTGGGCTTACTCGTAATTTGATTGCAAAGAAGGACGTTTCGCTTGACAGTCTTAAAAGCATTGAAAAACGTTGGGAAAAAGTTACCGAGACCCTTGGAGTACCCGCAGACGACCCCGAGGAAAACCTTGATCCTGATAAAATGCTTACACAGCTAACAGAGGTGATTGCGGGTATTGGCGTAGCGCTTAATATTAAAGGGGAGTTTCCGAAGAAAGGATGTATTGTTCATCTGCTTACTTCAGCCGTGCGTGAATGTGCAGTAAATACGGTGCGCCACGCAAAGGGAAGTGAAATGACGCTGGAATTGATAAGAACAGACGCCGATCTTACCGCAGTGATTACCAATAACGGAAAAATTCCGGAGGGAGAGATTACAGAGGGCGGCGGACTTAGCGCTCTTAGACGCCGTATAGAAAGCGCAGGCGGAATCATGAGAGTGATAAGCGCCCCTGAATTTAGGCTTGAAATCGTTCTTCCGGGAAAGGGGGGAGCAATATGATAAAAGTACTTCTTGTAGAGGACAGGAAAATGTCCCGTGACAGTATCATTGGTTATATGAAAGACTCCGACCGATATGAACTTGCGGCGCAGACGGCCAGCGCAGGCATGGCGGAAATGCTCTGTATGCAAAACAATATCGATTTAGTCCTTATGGATGTCTGTACTGCAAACAATGAGAATGGGATTGAGGCAACTGCCGTTATTAAAAGGCATTTTCCGAAAATCAAGGTAATTATTGTTACCGGAATGACCACCGTTGACCTGCTTGACAGGGCAAGAGCGGCTAAGGCAGACAGCTTTTGGTATAAGGAAATCGAAGGAGAAGAGCTTCTCGATGTAATGGATCGAACTATGAACGGCGAGAATATTTATCCCGACAAAACGCCACTTGTTAGGATTGGCAATATGGCTTCGGCGGAGATTTCCGATCGGGAGCTGGAAGTGCTGCGCTTAATGGCGGAAGGAAACACCGATCAAGCGATTGCCGAAAAATTGTGTGTGAGCGTATCGGCAGTCCGTTACCATGTTACGCAGCTTTTGCAAAAGACCGGTTATGAAAACCGAGTCAAACTGATTGCCGATCTTATAAATAAGGATTTTATCGTTCCCAGGCTGTAAAAGAAAATATAAGAACTCACAATTCGTCCCTGTCTTTTGACGGGGATGTTTTTTTACAAAACTATTAATTCTGATAGGGAAACTTTTTTGAAATATATATATAATCAAATTGATTAAATATTGTTTGTCAGTTTTTAATCTGATAATTCGTGCTAAAAGGTTGGTGACTATTTTGCGGTGGGTAATTGTAAACATGAAGGACTATATTTTTGCTGACGCAGTGGCACAAGCTTTGCAAAGTGATAAAGAAAATGATTTAAAGGTGGAAAAGGTCTATACTCCAAACGAAATCGAACAGTATAGGAAAATTGCCTCTATTGTACTGATGGAGGTTTCGGGCTTTGCGCCCTATAACCTTGAGGAACGGTTAAAAATACGCGATATGCTTAAGACTGCGAATCCGGATTGCAAGGTTGTCCTGGTTGTAGACGAAAATTCTGAGAAAGAAACGGCAAAGCAAATCAGGCAGGCAAAGAAGAACGGAATCATCGACCAGTTTCTTTACGGTTCGGTTTCGGCGGCATACCTGTCAGCCGTAATTGATACGTTATAGAATATCCGGAATAATATCATGAAACATATGAAATCTATCCTATCAGCCGTGCTGATATTTACCGTTTCGATATTTTGCTGCGGCTGTGGGCGGAAAAACGCAGAACCGGTTACGGTGACGCTGTGGCATGTTTACGGCGCGCAGACCGATTCGCCGTTAAACGATCTAATCGATGAATTTAACCATACTGTTGGAAAACAGCAAAATATATATGTTAAGGTAACAAGTGTTACAAATAACAAAACCATACATGAAGGTGTGTTGGCAGCTGCCTATGACGATCCCGGAGCGTCGGAGCTGCCGGATATGTTCGTTTCATATCCCAAAACTGTACTTGCAATGCCGGATGATGAGATATTGGTGGACTATAACGATTATTTTTCTGAAACGGAACTTGGGGAATTTATTCCCGCCTTTATAGAAGAGGGGATTGTAAATGACCGTCTGGTGGTGCTGCCGGTAGCAAAATCCACAGAAATTCTTTATGTGAACAAAACGGCCTTTGACCGTTTTTCTGCGCAAACCGGCGCGCAGCTCTCTGATCTTCAGACATGGGAAGGACTATTTGCATTGGCGGAGAAGTATGCGCAGTGGACTGACGCACTGACGAAGGACACGCCGAACGATGGCAAAGCCTTCTTTGTTCATGACTTTCATTTCGACTATTTTCAAGTAGGCGTGGAATCTCTGAGAGAAGATTTTTTTGAGGAGGATACCGTTTCCTTTAATAAAACCTACGAAAAGGTATGGGAACCATATGCAAGAGCTGCCATTTCAGGCGGCGTGTGGTTGGAGAGCGGCTATGCTACAGAGCCTCTGCGTACCGGCGATGCAATAGTGTCAGTCGCTTCATCGGCAAGCGTGCTGTATTTTTCCGATACGGTTACATATTCCGACAACACCAGCGAGAAAATTGAAGTTGTTACAATGCCGGTTCCCGCGTTTAAGGGCGGCGAAAAGAAGGTCATGCAAAGAGGCGCCGGGATTTGCACGGTCAAATCTACGCCGGAGCGTGAAAAAGCCTGCGTTGCCTTTCTCAAATGGCTGACTGACTCCCAAAAGAATGTTGAGTTTGTTGCGAGACTCGGATATATGCCGGTAAAGCAGAAATCTTTTGATTTATACCTTGAAGACGCAATTGATAATTTGACAGACCCGATGTACGTCACGCTATACAAGACCTTTCAGCAAACACAAGAACAGTATGAATTCTATGTGCCGCCGCAGCTTGACGCCTATTTGGATTTAGAAACCCGCTTTGAGCAGAATGTCCGACTGGCTATGAAGTACGGAAGGGCGAAATATTTAGAGGACAGCCCCGATTTGCTTGGTGCGCAGGTTTGGGATACGCTTGATTATTTTAAGGAGCATTATTGATGGCGCTGTTTTTGCAAAGGGGAGAAAGTGATGATAAATAAGCTGAAAGAGCTTTGGCGTATCACAAAGGAAGCAAAAAAACAAAACGCCAGCATGCAGCGGAAATTAGGACTTTATTGGATGTCCATGGCGATGTCTGTTCTGGCGGCTTTGGTCGTCATTCTCAGCGTTGCCGGCGTATTCTCGGATACGGCGCAAACGGTATCGTATATATTAAATGTTCAGCAGCACAATACGGCGTCAACACTTTCCGAGCAATTAAATTCTCTTAATGCTCAAGCGATTACCCTATCGGAAAGTATATCGAAAGAGATCTCTAATTCGCTTAAGCAAAAGGGAGCGTCGGTAAGTGACTTAAACGATAATCAAGAGCTTATTGCGCAGACAGAGAATCTTATTTTCGACTATCTTAATACTACGCTTACTGCCGGCAAATGCAGCGGCGTCTTTACAGTGCTTGACGCAACCGCCAACACGAATCTTCCTTATGCCGATACTTCACGGAGCGGCATATATCTGCGGTATTCTGATTTAAACAGTACTGCCAGTGCAAATCAGCATCGGGTCTACTTTCGCGGAGTTTCGGATATTGCCCGTAAAAGACAGGTGGAGATGCATAACAGATGGGATTTGGAGTTTGACGTCGCATATTTGCCCGGATATGAAGAGATTATGTCAAAAGAGGTTAAGCGCCTGGCTGACGCGGGTATATGGTCGGAGCGCATTCGGCTGAAGAATACATGGGAAGACATTTTGCTCTTGTCTGTTCCTATTCTCGATTGGGACGGCAAGGTATGCGGAGTGTGCGGAATAGAATTGAGCGGGCTGTATTTTCAGCTTTCTTATCCGTCGGCGGAATTCGATTATGGCGACATGGTGACTGTTCTCGCACCTGTGAAGGATGACAAACTGTTTTTGGATCAGGCAATGCTGGGCAGCTTCAAAGGATTGAGGCTGGAACCGAAAGGTACTCTGGAAATCAAAGAGCAGCGTTACTTTAATATCTATTCGGGCGGCGAGGATAGTTACATTGGGCTTCATCAGGAGCTTGACTGTACTACGGTTAACGGAAGAAAACTGGCGGCGGTAACGCTTGTTTCGAAAAGCAGCTATGATAGCCTGGTAGCGCGTAACCGTTTGATGTGGATTTCAGGCTCTCTAATCTTTTTGATTTTTACATTGCTGATGTCGGTATTTTTATCCCGTCGCTTTGTAAAACCGATTATAAGCAGCATACAGTCTTTTCAGTACTCTCCGGAAAAGCACCAGCGCTCAGGCTATTATGAGATTGACGAGTTGCTTTCGTCTATCAGGACGGCTGCCGAAAATACACAGACGAAAAACGAAATGCCGACGGAGCTTTTACAGTTTTTTGCGGATTTTGCCGCAAGAGTTAAAACGCTGACGCCTACAGAGCATGCGATTTTGCAATATTTTATACTTGGCCTTGATGTAAACGAGATTGCCCGGAAAACCTTCAGCAGCATTAATACCGTCAGAAAGCATAATACAAATATCAAAAGAAAACTGTGCGTTACCTCTCATGAAGAACTGCTGTTGTGTATTGACCTCTTCCGAAGATGCGGAAGAATTGACGAGATAAGCTAACAAACTCTGATTATATTTCGCTCAGAAAGAAGCGTATGCTTTCGTCTCGTATTTGAAAAATCATATATGCTATATATTGCATACGAAATACTATATATTGTGTAGCTATGGTGAGCATTTTGGATAAATTTGCTAAAAATACTCACTGTGATTATATGCTTTTTGCTTATCGTGTGCTATAAAAGATGTAAAGATCATCAATTTGGCGGCTAAATTTGAACGAATGACAAGGGCGGTAATCTAATGTGTCAAATTATAACGGAGCTATTACATGATTGTTCTACACAAAATGAGTTTGTTTTCTCCCTGCGGTGTGCGCAGTGCGGTTCTGTTTGGAAGTCAAAACCGATTCGTTTTTCGAAAGCCAAAGTGATTCCGCAAACTGAGGGAAAACGTGTGATTTTTGACACGCTCTATAAAAGAGAGAAAATGGTGGCGATGGAACTGGCGACCCAAAAAGCCGGCGAATTGTTCAGTAAGTGTCCTATTTGCCAACGATGGGTTTGCGACCGTTGCTTCCTGATTTGTGAGGAACTGGATATGTGTGTTTCCTGTGCGCATCATCTCAAAGAAAGCGGCAGTCCGGTGATGAAGAAAGGAGAACAAATATGAGTTAAACAGACCTACTGCACTATTGAACAAAAAATTTATAAACTTAAATAGGAGAAATTAATATGAAAAAAATTATTATATTTATGCTTACGGCTATATTATTTACGGTAATGCTTGCAGGATGCTCCGGCGCTCCCGCTACAGATCCGGCAGATGTTAAAGGAGAAACCTTTGACGGCGGAAATATCAGCGCGCTTGTTCCCGATGGATGGATGGGCTTTCACGGTACGGATTATTTTGATGAGCATGAAGAAGGCTATGATCCCAATGTAATTCAAATCGTTAAAGGTGCAAAAAGCGAGTGGGATTTACTTACAAAGCCTTATATTATGATCGGGTATTATGATGCTGATAATGCGATGATGACTCCGACAAAAGATATTTATGACGAATCTGTCGATCTTGAGCCTGTTACAATTGGAAATTATACATGGAACGGATTCACAGGAAAAAGTATAGGTACTCCTATTGCAGTCCTGTGGACGGGAGAAGAGGGCGAAGACCAAATACAATTGACGATATGTCTGGAGAACGGAGATAAGATAAGCCTTGAAGATGCGGATGTTCAGGCGATTATCGCCAGCGTCACCCCGTCTAAATAAGTACAATAAGCGGCAGCGCATATTGAATAACAATTAAATAGAAACTGCGGCATATAATAAAACAATGCTAAGCGATCCGGTTTTTTAAGGCAAACGAAATTTTAATGCCTGTTGGTGGCGCAATCGCGGTTATTGTCGGTATTATTGCAGTATTCGGCATACCGTCGCTTGCATATGTTACCGATGAAATCGAATCGTTTACGGGACTTTTTTACACGCAGAATATATTGACACCGGTGAGCGCTGATGTCCGGTGATTATTCTGACTCGGCGCTCTTTTTGAAAGGAGATGTGAATCATGATGGAAGTTATGATAGAAGCTTTGCCCGCAACATTTGAAGAATTTATCTCCATGCCTCAAATGGATTTGACTATTCCTCAAAACACCGTAGCTATGTTTTTAGTAGCTCTTGATGCTTTTGTTAAAAACAAACAGCTTGGTAAAGCGATGATAGATCAACTAAAAGGTCCGGTTCCGCTGAGCGCCTATGATGAGTCGTTTCTGCGCGACCGGTTTAGGGATAAACCATATCTGCCCATGGCATATTTTAACGGAGCGACGCCGCAAAACAATTATACCCCCGCAATGCCTTTGACGCTGCGTGTGTTTGACGACGTTAGAAAGGATACGCAGGAGGGGTTTGTTCGGTTGTTTTTGGAAACAACGGGCGCAGATGCAAAACGACCTATTACACTTAGAAGAAAAGACGATCGTTGGTATTTATGGGAATACTCTTCCATTTTAACCGGTATCAGACTTCCGGCAAAGGATAATCCGTGGGGGTAGTAATGAGAAAGCTGATAGCAATTATATGCTTAAGCCTTGTTGCCGTGTTGTATTTATGCGGATGCTCGCAAATTATACCGCTGCCGGGAAATACTGCGCCGGCAATTAACAACAATTTTGGTGAATCTCCTATGAAGATAAGCTCATTTTCTTTTAATCATAACGGTATGTCGATGGCGGATTGTTACAATTATTCACTTGTGCGGGATGTTAACGGCATACGTCTGCAAGCGGAGCTTTATGCCGGCGATAAAACGGTAGACGTTATGGTCGACGAGACTGCTTTAGAGGAGCTGAGTGAAATCGCATCACGATATCGTTTGGATCGGTGGAACGGCTTTAATAAAACCAACAGTATGGTGTTGGACGGCGAAAGCTTTGCGCTTTCCGTAACGCTGTCTGACGAAACCAAGATAACGGCGAGCGGCGATAACGCTTTTCCAAAGGGATATTCAGATGCAAAGCATGAAATATGCGCGTTGTTTGACTCTCTTATAAATGAATACGGCAACCTCTATTCAAAAACTCTTGACTCGGATGAGCTTGATTATATAATGCTTAATTTTTCGAAAAGGGAAGACAGTAACTTCTTTTGTTCTGCAGGGAAAAAATCAGACGGTACAGTAAGAATTGATATCACAATAAAAGGTTATGAAGAGTATTATCCGCATGGGAGCTATCAATTTTTCGGAAGCTGTACGGATTTTCCGTTCGAGGAGTTGCAATCTATTGTGCGTAAATATGACGTTCCCTCATGGAACGGCTGGGATAAATCCGCAGAAAATTATAACGAGTGCGAATGGTTTCAAATAGAATTCGGCTATGAGAGCGAAGAGAATATCTGCGCAATGGGCACGCTCTATCCTAACGATTATGAAAATGTTCAAGCCGAATTGCTTTCGGTGGTTGTGAATTTTATTGAGCGATACAATGACGGTTTTATCCCATGGAAAGGATGAATAATTGCAGGAAAGGAAAAAAATATGACTGACGAAATAAAAAAATGCGTAGATAGCAGAATCAATTTTTTTAACGAATACTTTACGGTTCCGGAAGATATGCAAAATGAAGTGCAAGCGTTTATAGATGATATGACTTTACTTGGAAACGGCTGCAGCAGTGCAACGGAATTTGAGGAAAAATTCGTATCGGAAGGATTATCTGATCGGTTTAATGCGATTTTACCGAAATGTACGCAGAAACCGGTGAAAATGACAAAGGAGCAAAAGAAACAATCAAGAAAAATCACTAAAGAAATATTAACAGAAAACAAGGATGAGCTTATAGACGATACATTAACCTATGTTGCTAACAGAGGCATGAATGATTTAAGGGACAAAGCGATAGCTAACAATCGTAAAAGAATGATTGAGGCCGGAACAATGGCAGACTATACGATAACAAAGAATTATATTGAAGACGGTACCAGGCTTGCCAGGTTTTTAAAGGATAAATTCAAAAAAAAATAGAGCATTAGGAGGAAAAAGATTATGGGATTGTTTGATAAAAAATACTGTGATGTATGCGGAGAGAAAATAGGACTTCTTGGAAATCGAAAGTTAGAGGACGGTAATTTATGCAAAGAATGTGCAAAAAAGCTTTCTCCATTTTTCAACGAAAGACGTCATTCAACTGTTGCAGAGATTAAGGAGCAGCTTGATTACCGTGAGGCAAATAAGAAAAAGGTTGCAGATTTTAACCCTACAAGAGTAATCAGCGGCAACATGAATATCTATATTGATGAAGATAAGCATCAATGGATTATAACGCGTACACGCAAATGGCGCGACGAAAATCCTGATGTTTTGGATTATTTGCAGGTGACCGGCTGCACGCTCGATATAGATGAAAACAGAAGGGAAATTTACCGTGAGACTTCCGATGGTAAGGAGGAAAGCTATAATCCGCCGCGCTATGAATACTCGTATGATTTTAATATGACGATACATGTTAATTCGCCGTGGTTTGACCAAATCAAATTTCAGTTAAACGATGATGAGATACGCCAGCGTGGAGGTGTGGCATATCGCGAGATGCAGGAAAAAGCAGATGAAATCAAAAGAATTTTGATGGATGCAAGAGACGCTGAGCGCGAAGCTGCTTTTGCGGCAAATGCTCCGAAGGTTCCCGTGATATGTCCTCATTGCCATGCCACAACAATACCTGACGCCAATAATTGTTGTGAATATTGCGGCGGTCCGGTATAATCGCCGCTTACTTTTAATTAATGCATGCACTGCGAAAGCGGGACGGAAAGATTTTTTTAATGTTTTCTATTTGCCGGAAATATTTATTTCGGGACAGATAATTTGATCGGTATAAATTTAAAGCGCCGTATAATCTGAAAAAAGCGATAAGGCGGCAGTATTCCGGCTTTTTTTAATCGACATAATATATCCGGCGCAGTTATATAGATAATTAATTAACTGTTTTCGAGTAAAACTATTTTCATATGAGATTGTTTGATAATATGTCCGAAGTCTTGCTTTTTTACACTCGCTGATTGTTTATCTAATATGCATTATATGGATTTAGATATAAAAAACGCTCGCCGAACAAAAAATTTTGTATGGCGGGCGTTTTTTCGCATGTTTTCAAATAAATTCTGTTGATGTTGGAAAATTTATGTATTGCGCTAAAACAGAATTATAATATTGCGGCTCTGCGGCGGCAGCGCGTAAGGAATGCTACATTTGATTTTATTAGCAGAGTGCAAATCAGCTAAACGCGCCGCATTAGAAAATAGGCAGAACGCAGAAAAAAACAACGCAGAAAACTCACAAAATAGGGCTTTCTGCGTTGTTTTTGGCACCCCCGGCGAGACTCGAACTCACTACATTCCGCTTAGGAGGCGGACCCTCTATCCTGGTGAGGTAC
>CAKSBK010000007.1 GCA_934438035.1 uncultured Christensenellaceae bacterium | reverse complement strand
GTTGGGGACCACGTTTGCCTAAAAAGGGAGAGACCATATGCGGCTACAGAAACGGTTTTTATACCGGCGGAAAAGGAGCTAACCAAGCGGTTCAGGCGGCGAAGCTCGGAGCGGAAGTATATATGATAGGCAAAATCGGAGACGACGAGCCGGGAAAAATTATAAGAAAGACGATAGAAGGATACGGAGTTAACACCGATTACCTAATTACCGGAAAGGGTGAAAACAGCGGCTGCTGCGTAATTATGGTTGACGACAACGGAGATAACGCAATAATGATTGCGCAAAACGCTAATATTACAATAACTAAAGAAGAAATTGACAATGCGCTTCACGTGATTGACGACTGCGACGTTTTAATGTTCCAGCTGGAGACAAATTTCGATGCTATAGAGTATGTTCTTGATTATGCCAAGGATAAAAAATGCAAAATAATATTCAACAGCGCGCCTGCGCTTGAATGCCCGGAAAAATTCTTTAAGGCGGCGGATTACGTTACGCCGAATGAAACGGAATGCGAAAGATATACGGGAATAATGCCGGACTTTGAGGATAGAGAAAAAACTCATGAGGCAATGAAAGCTATGATGGAAAAGGGCGCTAAAAACGTAGTGTTTACATTAGGCTCGCATGGCTCTTATTTCGGAAACAGCGAAAGAGAGGAATTTGTTCCGGCATATAAAATAAAGGCGGTTGACGCTACCGCGGCGGGGGATTCGTTTAATGCGGCGTTTGCATTTATGATCGCTTCCGGTGCGGATGAAAAAACTGCAATGCAGTTTGCCAATGCCGCAGGCGCAGTAACGGCAATGGGCTCGGGAGCGCAGCCCAGCCTCGGAACGCTTGAAAAAGTAAAGAGCTTTCTTGAAGAGAGAAACGTTCATTTTGACATTCTCGATTAAATTAAATATTTTTGTAAAATTTCGCTCTGCTCTTTTGGCAGGGCGTTTTATATGTTAAAAAAAGTACGTTTGTTTAATAAATATAAAAGAATCAATCCTGAAACATTTGTTTGTATTGACAATTTATTTCTATTATGATAAAATGTTAAAAAAATAAGAAAGCATTGCGAGTACACACATGTTGGAATTGTCTAAAACCGAAAAAGCGGCAATTTGTGAGGATTTTGCCAAACGTATGCCGGAGTTAAGAAAAATGATGAGAATTACGCAGCAAAAGCTCGGTGAGCTTTGCGGCTATTCGAGAATAAGAATATCCAACATAGAAACGGGAAGAGAAAAGCTGTCATGGCATCAGCTTATGAGTATTGCCTTAGTGTTTATCGTCAATACGGCGGTTAAGGAATATATGGATTCTCAAGGTATTTTGGACAAGAGATTTTACGGGTACATAACGAGATAATATCGTTCGCATTTAAGACGGGAGCCGCTCCCGTCCCTTTTTTATTTGTATGCAAATAAAGACATTGTATCAGACATATTTTTATGATACAATCACATTGTAAAGTGAATACAATTAATTTAATATATTATTTAATTATTAAAGGAGCGCGTTGAAATGGATATTGCAAAAATCATTGAGGATGTTAAGGCACAGATGAAGGACGTTGCGTCAGAAGAGTCTAAAAAGGTTGTTGCAAAGCAGGGCTACGACCCCTCATATGCTAAATATATGGATCATACGGTTCTTAAGTGCGATACTACAAGACAGACTGTAAAAAAGTTCTGCGATGAGGCTAAGGAATATCACTTTGCAAGCGTTTGCATAAATCCCACACATGTAAAATATGTTCATGAGCAGCTTAAGGGCAGCGGAGTTAAGTGCGCATGTGTAGTAGGTTTCCCCTTAGGCGCGACGACAACTCTTGTTAAAACCGTAGAGACTGCAGAGGCAGTTAAAAACGGCGCGCAGGAGATAGATATGGTAATAAACATAGGCGCGCTTAAAGACAAGAGATATAAAGACGTTTTTGACGATATAAAGGCGGTTTGCGACGCTGCGCACCCTGCGGCTGAGGTTAAGGTAATAATTGAGTCTTCTAACCTTACCGACGAGGAAATCGTCGTTGCGTGCGAGCTTTCAAAAAGAGCGGGTGCGGAATGGGTTAAGACTTCTTCTGGCTTCGGCAAGGGAGGCGCAACCGTAGAGGCGGTAAGGCTTATGAAGAGAACGGTCGGAGACGCTTGCAAGGTAAAGGCTTCAACAGGCGTAAATAACAGACAGATAGCGGACGAGCTTATTGCGGCGGGTGCGGAAAGATTCGGAACCTCAAAGGGCATTTTCATCGTTAAGGGAATTGACCCAACCGCATAATAAAGGAGAATTATGGAGCTTTCGGGAATAATTGCAAAGGTTTCAAAAGAGGTTTTAGCGCAGCTTGACGGAAAAACCGCCGCGATAACGCCTAAGGAGGTTATAGCCGATATAAGCTGTTCGATGTTAAATCCGGATGTTTCGAGAGACGAAGTGATTTTTGCCTGCGAAGAGGCGAAAAAATACGGGCTGCATGCCGTTTCGGTTTTTCCTTATTATGTACCTATGACCGCAAAGCTTTTAAGCGGAAGCGGAATTAAAACGGTTACGGTATGCGGATATATGCATTCTGCGCAGAGTTTAAACTCAAAGCTTTGCGAAATAAGAGAGGCGATAGTAAACGGTGCTTGTGAAGCCGACGTTTACCCGAGCTTTTCTGCTCTTAAAAGCGGGGAATACGACTACGTAGAAAAAGAGCTTGCAGCCATGTTGGCTGAGGCAAACGGCATGATTAAGCTTAAAATAGTATACGAACAGGGCCTTTTGAGCGATTCCGAAAAGCAGATAATGCTCAAAATAATAAAAAACAGCGGAGCGGAGCGCGTCAAAATTTCAAATACGCTGTTTAAAAAAGACGCTTTGCCCGAGGATGTCAAATTTGCAAAAAAGTATTTGGGAGAGGACGCAGAAATAGAAATAAACGGCGAGATAAAGACGTTTAAAAGAGCAAAGGAGCTTATTGCGGCGGGCGCATGCGTAATTGAACCGACTTTGCCTTTTGAGGTCGTAAAAGAGGCGCTTAAAGAAGTTTAAAATTAGCTTTGACCGATACAAAAAAAGTATCGGTCGTATTTTTATAGGGAAATATGAAAGGTTTAGGAACGATTATTAATTCCGCGGCGGTTATTATCGGCGGAGTATTGGGAATTGTTATTAAAAAAGGAATAAACGAAAATATTAAAAATTCGCTTTTGCGTGCCTGCGGTCTTGCAACCGTGTTTTTGGGTATTGCCGGGGCGATGACTAAAATGCTTGTATTTAAGGATGGAAGCTTAGAAACGACGGGAACGATGACGCTTATTTTTTCTCTTGTTATAGGCACGCTTATAGGAGAGCTTGCTAAAATAGAAGACGGAATGGAAAAGCTGGGAGAGAAAATAAGAAAAAAAGCGGGCGGAGAAAACGACGGCGGATTTATAGACGACTTTGTAAACACTTCTCTTGTAATATGCGTGGGGGCTATGGCGATAGTCGGTTCCATTGAAGACGGTACGAGGGGAGATTATTCCATGCTTGCGGCAAAAGCCGTTTTAGACGGAATACTCGTAATGGTATTTTCTTCAACTTACGGCAAAGGCGCGGTTTTTTCCGTAATACCGCTATTTGTTTTTCAGGGAACAATTACTGCAATTTCGGCGCTTTGCGGCTCGTTTTTAACGCAAAGTATGGTGGATAATATCTCTTATGTCGGTTCGGTACTGATATTCTGCGTGGGTGTAAATATTGCTTTTAAAAAGCTTTTCAGAGTGGGAAATATGCTGCCTGCGGTGGTGCTGCCCGTTATTTATGAGCTTGTGCGTTCTGTTTTTTAATAAGTAATTGATTTTTTTTAATTATAAGTATATAATCTGCTTATAATTACGGAGGTTAGATATGAAATCTGTTTTAGTGGTAGGATTAGGGCGTTTCGGAAGCTCGCTTGCGAAGAAAATGTTTGATATGGGAAACGACGTAATGGTTGTGGACATAAATAAGGATAATATAGACGCAATTCAAGACAGCTGTACACGCGCGGTTATAGGAGACTGCACAAAACCTGCAG
The DNA here is from genome assembly GCA_934438035.1 of uncultured Christensenellaceae bacterium. Classification (GTDB taxonomy): domain Bacteria; phylum Bacillota; class Clostridia; order Christensenellales; family Christensenellaceae; genus HGM11616. The sequence goes on along the minus strand of CAKSBK010000007.1, from coordinate 8,581 downwards.
TAATAAAAAACCTAGGCATTTCGAATTACGATATGTGCTTTGTAACCATGGGAGGCAATTTGGAATCTCCGCTTATGATAACGTCGAACATGAAAGAGCTGGGCGCAAAATATATAATTTGCAAAGCCGCAAACGAAGTTCATAAAAAATTTCTCATTATGGCGGGCGCAGACGAGGTGATTTTGCCGGAAACTGAGGTTGCGTATAATCTTGCCGTAAGATGCTCGGGAAATAATATATTTGAATGCATAGAGTTAAACGATGAGTATTCTATTTTCGAGTTGCCTGTAATTCCCGCATGGGCGGGAAAAAGCATAGCGCAGATAGATGTGCGCAACAAATATGCGTTTAACATACTCGGAGTTAAAAAAGGAAATGAGCTTATGAGCATGCCGGGATCGTCGTATGAATTTGAAGAGGACGACCACATTCTCGTAATGGCAAAGCCCACAGACGCAATTAAATATACTAATAAAAGATAAAATTAAGCCCGTTTGCGGGCTTTTTTTATTTGAGGCCGGTTGTATTGCTGTACAAAACGAATGAATAATGATAAAATATAATAGATTATTTTTGCAAACGAATTTGAAAGGCGATTTTAATGAAACTGTTCAATTTTGAAGATAAGACGCTTAAGAAGGCAAGGAAAAAAGCAGACGCGGTTATGGCGCTTGAAAGCAAGTTCGCCGCAATGACGGACGACGAGCTCAGAGCTAAGACTGCGGAATATAAGGAAAGATATAAAAACGGAGAGAGCCTTGACGACCTTCTTCCGGAGGTTTTTGCGCAGGTAAGAGAAGCCTCGTACAGAGTTTTGGGCATGAAACATTATTACGTTCAGGTTTTGGGCGGAATTATACTTCATGGCGGAGATATTGCGGAGATGAAAACGGGCGAGGGCAAGACGCTTGTCGCAACGCTTCCGGTATGCTTAAACGCAATAGCGGGAAAGGGCGTGCATGTTGTAACCGTAAACGCATATCTTGCGAAAAGAGACTGCGAATGGATGGGTAAGCTGTATTCGTTTTTAGGCTTTACCTGCGGGCTTGTCACGAGAGACATTGAGCCGAAGGACAAAAAGGCGGCGTATCTTGCGGACATTACTTACGCTACCAATAATGAGCTCGGATTTGACTATTTAAGAGACAATATGGTGGTTTACCGCGACAGAATGCTGCAAAGGGAGCTTCATTACGCTATAGTCGACGAGGTGGACTCAATACTCATAGACGAAGCGAGAACTCCGCTTATAATTTCCGGTGCGGGAGAAAAGAGCACGGAGCTTTACGGCAGGGCGGACGCATTCGTTAAAAAACTGCATATAGAAGACGATTTTGTGCTTGACGAAAAAGCGAAAACGGCAAACCTTACCGAGAGCGGAACGGCAAAGGCGGAGAAATTTTTTAATATTGCAAACTTTTCCGACCTTGAAAATACGGAAATTAACCACCATGTATATCAGGCGCTCAAAGCAAACTATTTAATGAAGAGAGATACCGACTACGTCGTTAAAGACGGTCAGGTAATAATCGTCGATGAATTTACGGGAAGACTTATGATAGGAAGAAGATATTCCGAGGGGCTTCATCAGGCGATTGAGGCTAAAGAAGGCGTTGAGGTTGCAAGAGAAAGCAAAACTCTTGCGACGATAACTTTCCAAAACTTCTTCAGAATGTATGGAAAGCTTTCGGGAATGACGGGAACCGCAAAAACCGAAGAAGCGGAGTTTAGAGGAATATATAACTTAAACGTCGTTCAGATACCTACAAATAAGCCCATGATAAGAGAGGACTTAAACGACAAGATTTATTCTACAAAGAAGGCTAAATTTAATGCGGTCGTCGATGAAATCTGCGAGGCGCATGCGACGGGGCAGCCGCTTTTAGTAGGAACTGTTTCTGTTGAAAATTCAGAAATCTTGTCTTCAATGCTAAAAAAGCGCGGGGTTAAGCACGAGGTTCTAAACGCCAAGCATCACGAAAGAGAAGCGTATATCGTTGCTCAGGCGGGTAAGTTTAACGCCGTTACCATAGCTACCAATATGGCGGGAAGAGGAACGGATATACTTTTGGGAGGAAATCCGGATTATCTTGCGCAGAGCGAGATGAGAAGACTTGAATATACCGAAGACATGATCGCTGAAGCGATGTCTCACGCGGATACGAATGATGAAGAAATTTTATCCGCAAGGGCGAAATACGCAGAGCTTGTCAAAAAGTATAAGCAGGAAACGGATGTCGAGCATGAAAAAGTAGTTAAAGCCGGCGGATTATATATAATCGGCACGGAAAGACACGAATCTCGCCGTATAGACAATCAGCTTAGAGGAAGAGCGGGAAGACAGGGAGACCCCGGAAAGTCAAGGTTCTATATTGCGCTTGAAGACGATCTTATGAGATTGTTCGGCGGGGAAAGAGTACGCCAGATAATAGAGCGCCTCGGCGGAGAGGATATAGCTTTAGAATACGGCATGATGACAAGCCAAATAGAAAAAGCGCAAAAAAGACTTGAGGAGCGCAACTTTGACGCAAGAAGTCGCGTATTAAGATATGACGACGTTATGAACAAGCAAAGAGAGGTAATATACTCTCAGCGCAGAAAAGTTCTTTTAGGCGAGGATATAAGCGCAAATATCAAAGAGATGATAAAGCAGACGGCGGGAGACATTGCGGACAGGTGCTGCCCTAATAACATGTATCCCGAGGAGTGGGATTTAAAAGCGCTTGATCTTGAAATTAAACGCCTTATGCCGGAGTTTAGCGGAGAGATATTTGATGACATTGACATAAAAACAATTTCAGCAGACAAAGCTAAGAAGCATATAGTTGAAAGATGTCTTTCGCATTACGGCGAACGCTGCGACATGATTGCGGCAAAGGGCGTTGATATGCGAGAGGTAGAAAGAGTAGTTCTCCTTAAAAATGTTGACAGAAAATGGATGGACCATATCGACGATATGGATCAGCTTAAGCAGGGAATAGGCTTAAGAGCTTACGGACAGACGGATCCCGTTGTTGCTTTCAGGCAGGAGGCTGCGGATATGTTTGACTGCATGATACAGAACATAACAAACGATACCGTTTCTATGCTTTACAGAGTCAATGTTGAAACTAAAGTAGAAAGAACGCAGACTATGAAGCCCACGGAAGCGTCGCTTTCAAACGGAAATGCTTCAACCGTAAAAAAGACGGTTAGAAGAACTGCGCCGAAGGTAGGAAGAAACGATCCTTGTCCATGTGGAAGTGGCAAAAAATATAAGAACTGCTGCGGCAGAAACGTAAACGAACAGTAATTTTAAGGCGGTAAATAAAATGGTGTTATTAGACGAACAAAAGGCAAAGCTTGCGGAAGCGCAGAAAATGCTTGCGGAGGCAGCGGAGTCAATTAACGTTACAAAGCTTAGAGAAGAGCTTGCCGATTACAAAAAACAGATGGAGGCTCCCGGCTTTTGGGACGATATCGAAAAAGCCAATGAAGTAAATAAAAAGGTAAAACCCATTGAGGATAAGATAAAGTCATATGAAGAGCTTAAGGAAATGAGCGACGATGCGGAAACGCTTATTGAAATGGCGGCGGAAGAGGACGACGAAAGCCTTGTTGAGGAAATAGACTCTTCTCTTACGGAGTTTGAAAAGAAGACGGAGTCCTTTAGACTTTCGGCATTATTGTCGGGAAAATACGATGCAAACAATGCTATTTTATCTCTTCATGCGGGAGCGGGCGGAACCGAGGCGCAGGACTGGACTTCCATGCTCTACAGAATGTATACGCGCTGGGCGGAAAAACACGGTTACGGAGTAAAAGTGCTTGATTACCTTGACGGTGAAGAAGCCGGAATAAAGAGCGTTACGTTTATGGTTGAGGGAACAAACGCATACGGATATCTTAAAGCGGAAAAGGGCGTTCACAGACTCGTCCGCATTTCTCCGTTTGATTCTTCCGCAAGAAGACATACGTCTTTTGCTTCTCTTGACGTAATGCCGGAGCTTGACGCAAACGACGCGGATATAGAAATACCTCCGGAGGAAATAAAAATGGACGTTTACCGTTCTTCTGGAGCCGGCGGTCAGAAGGTTAACAAAACTTCCTCGGCGGTAAGACTGACGCATATTCCGACGGGCATAGTTGTTTCCTGCCAAACGGAGCGTTCGCAATTTCAAAACAGAGACACCTGTATGGGCATGTTAAAGGCGAAGCTTATAGAGATGCGTGAAAGCGAGAGAATGGCGGAGATTAACGACCTCAAGGGAGATATGAAAAAAATCGAATGGGGCAGCCAGATACGTTCTTACGTATTTCATCCGTATAATCTCGTTAAAGATCATAGAACGGGGGCGGAAATGGGCAATATTGCCGCTGTTATGGACGGAGATATAGACCTATTTATAAATACATATCTTATTATGAGCTAAATAAAAACAGGGGAGGAGCAGTTTGGTATTGCAAATCCCTTTTTTATTTGATAAAATATATGCGTTGCTTAAATTTGGAGACGTATTGAAGCGGTCATAACGAGGAGCGTTCGGAATTTCGACAGGATCTGTGAATTTTGTCCCAACGGATTCTCGTTGATGCTTCTGAATGTTGAAAATCCAAAATCGAATATTTTTTGCTTTTTCTCCGATGATTTTTTGGAAAGAAAACCGGGTGAAAACAGACACGGAGAGTTGTCCGAGTGGTCGAAGGTGCAGCACTCGAAAACCAAAGACCACTTTGGAAAGCCATCCTTGAAAGCCCTTGATTTATCGGGGTTTTCGCAGTACAATTAAATATATCAATCAGTTTTCTCTCCAACTTTTCTCTCCATTTTCCAAGGTTGAGATTTGAGAAGTTGGTTTGAAATATAGCACGGAGAGTTGTCCGAGAGGTCGAAGGTGCATCACTCGAAATGATGTGTTCCCTTAAAAGGAACCTAGGGTTCGAATCCCTAACTCTCCGCCAGACCGTTAGCCTGCAAGCGTTTTAGCCGCTTGCAGGCTTAATTTTTTACCCCACGGTAATCAACGCAGCACTCATACCGGTCATCATCGCCTGAGCCGAGTTCAGCTTGGAATTGTAATCCAAGTGAGCATAAATATTTGCCGTCGTACTGAAATCCGAGTGACCGAGCCATTCCTGGATTTGTTTCATCGGTACGCCGTTCTTCAGCAGTAACGATGCACAGGTATGGCGCAGATCGTGAAAGCGGATATGTCGCAAACCGTGTCTTGCAAGCAATTTTGAAAAAGAGTCGGTTAAATAATCGGGTTTTATGATATTACCCATTTCATCAACGCAGATATAGTCAAGATATTTTCTGTTGTAACATCTTCCGCACACACGCTTGTATTCTTCCTGCATCTCCCAACGTTGCAGAAGCATATCTCTGAACTGTGGTATCAGCGGGAGCGTTCTGCGGCTGGATTTTGTCTTGGTAGTATCCGATGCCACCTCAACGAGTTTACCGTCGATTTGGCAAGCCGTAAGCGTGTGTTGGATGGTGATGGTGTTTTGCTGAAAGTCAATCGCACTCCATTTCAGTCCTAAAACCTCGCTTCGGCGCAATCCGTAAAAGGATGCCAAGACGATAGGCAGTTCCAACTTTGTACCTCGTGCAACCTCAAACAGATCTTGCATCTCGTCCTCCGAGTAAAAACTGCCTTGAAAGGTGTTCTTCTTCGGACGGTCAACCTTATCTACGGGATTGACAGAGATTAAATCGGTTCTCACAGCGTATTTCATCGCACGATGAATTACTGCGTGATAATGAATTACCGAGTTTGCCGATACCCTTTCAAGCTGAACAAGGTAGAATTGCTGAATGTCTTTCGCTGAAATCTCCGTCAGTTTGAATTTGTAGGGTTCAAAGTATGGAATGATGGTTCTATTAACCATACCGGCATAGGATGAATATGTTGTGAGCTTGATTGTGCTTTTCGCAACCGCAAGCCACATCTTCAAAAAGTCAGTAAAAAGCATCTCACTTGAAAGAACGCCCTCAACGGGTTCCTCCGGCGGTATGAAAGTTTTACGGGTTTCGTAAAGCATTTCTTCCGCCTTTTTCTTATTGCCCTTTACGGGGAGCTTCGTGCTGATCCATTTTGTTTTCCGCTTTCCTGCGGTCGTGTTATAACTTAACACCATATAATATGTTCCATTTTTCTCTTGCAGATGTCCTGCTACCATAAAAGTACCTCCTTTGTCGTATGTAGCACAAATTGGACTACTGCCGTTGACCGAGTATATTTTACCATACAGCCGATGAAGTAGTCCAATGTGCGATTTTGAAATTTACATATTTACTTTCAGATAAGATAACAAATGCACCTTTGCGATGCGGTAGGCTCTGCCGACCTTGCGGCTTTTGATAACGCCTTCTTTGATGAGTTTGTATCCCGTCTTTGAGCTGATACCCAATGCTTTGCTCATTTCTTCCACCGTCATAATGTCGGGATATTCTTTCAAGACGGTGTGATAGATTTCTTTGAAGTTATACATAGCCACACCTACCTTTTCTGTGTGACCTTATACACCGTCCCTTTGGGAAAGCCGCAACGGGAACAGGTACAGGCGATGTTTTTGCTGTCAATAGAAAAAGCACCTGCTCTGGAGAGTAAATCCCTGCAGGTGCTACACAGACCAAATTCGATTGTTTTGGTTACGGGGTCGATAAACCCCAAGCTGATAGCAAGGGCATATTCAATGCCCGCAAGTGCTGTATCACTTGCTTTACCGATGTACTTTTGAAGCCTTTGCTTGTCGATGGTGTGTATTTGCTCCAAAAGCACGATAGAAGGCTTCTCAAGGCCGTTTTCGACTTTCATAGTGTAGTGAGTAGGTAATTTTGTTTTGGCGTGGGAAACGCTTGTTAGGGGCGCTACAATGACCGTGGTGCTGTGCTTGTTGCCCACATCGTTTTGAAGAATGATTACGGGGCGGTATCCCGATTGTTCGGAGCCGACACCTTGCGGCAGATCCGCATAAAACATATCGCCCCGTTTGAATGTAGTCTTGTTTTCCATATAAATAGACCTCCTTTGAAAATTAGGCGCTTCGCCTATGTAGGAGGTCAAACGATAAAACAGAATTAAGGTCGGAGAGATATAAACATACTCCTGTTTTGATGACCCGTCTTGCCGTTTGACCTTATTTCAAGAAAATCTATTTGTCCTCGACACCCCGATTTTCTGCTGGGAAGTCATCAAACGGCTGACAGCGTATCAGCTCCACGGGAGTTTCACCCTTGCGTGGTTCTCACGCAACCGCCCCCATTGCCTGCGACGGCTTCACGCCGGACTTCGTTTATCACGCTCGGACTGTGGCTGGACGGGAGTATCATTATCCCTATTGCTTGTCATTGCCGCATTGGGAGCTACCCAATGGTTATAGACTACTGTTTCTCGCTCCCTGCAGGGCAGATCGTGGCGCAGTATCTAACGTGGCTTATGCTCATCACAATAGCAATAGGAAAGTATTTGATGAATGGGTATTCGGTTGTCAAGGAGCAACCCATTCACCGCTATGTAAACGGAAAACAGGTAAAGGACTATCCGTTGCCCTTCACCTGTTTCCTCACTTAAAGACTAAATTGTAACCCTATTTGAAAAAATATTTTTTGAGCTTGGAAATTGCCGATTTTACAGACTTGATGACTGCAGGGTGGGTACATCTTTCTCTTTCGGCAATTTCCTCGTAAGTAAGACCGTCAAAGTAATACATCACAAGCCTACGACGCTGTGTTTCGGGCAGAGTAGCTATAGCTCTGCGCAGTTGCTCGTTTCGCATACCATTGAGCACAGTAATCTCTACGCTTTCAATATTCGCAATGGCTCTTGCGTGTAAAGCTGCCTCGGTCAACTCGCTATGCTCAATATGCCTGTCCCATTCATTGAGAAAGGATAGGTCATCCAACTCAAAACGGTCAAGCAGGTCAAATACTGCCTTGTCTATCTCCATACAAATTTGAACACCTTGTCCATCCTTGAATGAAACGTAGAAATGCGGGCTGTCAGTATCAATACCTACGCTGAAAATTTCGTAGGGGTTGTCCTTGTCCTTTCTGCGGCAAGGGCGGGCATCTTTTTTCGGAAGGTAAACTTCCATTTTTACTTCCTCCTGTCATAGTGATTTTTTTGATTGAAAAAATCACTTGACGGAGGATCACGGCAGCCGGTAAAAAATCCGCCACAAACAACAAAAGCACACAAACGGACATAATAATCCGTAAGTGTGCCTTCGTTTAACTTAGTTAAATACGCATATATCCCCGTAATATTCGGCGGTGCGTGTAGGAGAACTATAATTACATATAAAATGAGCTGCAGCTCACATCTGTAAGCGCAACTCATAATATGTTTTACTGTGAATTTGTTTGTTAGGTTTTTATATAGTGGTCTCTTTCTATTGGTGCGTTCTTACTCGAACCTCCTCTTTTTCCTCATTTGTGTTGTCCTTTCTATTATAAAGTGAACTGTAACTCATTCGTAGTGAGTTAGTAGGTTATTTATGTGCGTTACGCCTCATACTAAAATATAATAGAGGTGAGTCACAATGCACAATGTATTAGATGCGTTTGCCGCATAAGCAAAAAGAAAACGTATTG
>CAKSBK010000006.1 GCA_934438035.1 uncultured Christensenellaceae bacterium | reverse complement strand
AAAAGTTTTTAGCGCTGTCAACGTCCTTATATTCGGGATGATCTAAAATATTTTTAGCTCCTCCGAGAACTATTCTTCCGTTTTTCGCACTTTCAGCGTCAAAACGAATTTTGCTTACTATAGTATTAAGTATCTCCTTCTGCTCGTTATACTGCTCGGGTATATCATTATAAAGAATATCGTAAGCCTCCAGCAGAGTTTTTCCCTTAACCTTTTTAGAAATTATTTCCGAAGCTTCCGAAAGCTCCCGCTCGCTCCAGCCGTGCGAAGGAACCGTCATATCCTTAACCGTTCCGTCGTTAAATACTATTACAAGCACCAACCTGTGCCCGGAAATATCAACTATTTGCAGACGATTAATTTTAAGGTCGTTTATCTTGGGAGCAAGAACAACGGACGTTAAGTGCGTCGTATCCGAAAGCACTTTTGCGGTGTTATTCATAACCGCCTCGAGCTTTCCCGTCTCTCCTTCAATATTTTCCTTAATTTTCAGCGCCTCTTCTTCGTCGATTGCTTCTTTTTTCATAAGACCGTCGACATAGAGTCTGTATGCCTTATCGGTAGGCTGCCTTCCTGCGGAAGCATGGGGAGAATAAAGATACCCCATATCCTCAAGATCCGCCATCTCGTTACGAATGGTTGCAGAGGAAAAACCGATTTCTTCTCTTTTCGTAAGAGTACGTGAACCTACAGGCAAGCCCGTGCTTATATATTCGTCTATAATCGCTTTTAATATCATAAGCTTGCGCTCGGTAAGCTCCATATTCCTCGCCTCCCTGTTTGTTATTAGCACTCGTTAACATCGAGTGCTAATATCTATGTATAAATATATCCCTTTTAGGAGGAATAGTCAAGGGATTTTTGCTTCTTTATTTATTAATTTTACTTTTTCTTTATCTTATTTATACCCCGAAAAGCAAAATTAAAACCTACCGAAAGAAATTTTACGAACTTCTTTTTTTATTTTAATTATATCGAGCCAAAAAATGGTTTTTTAACAAAAAACCGCTTTACACTCACCTCATATTACTATATAATGGCACTGTTAAAACACATTTTTGAAAGGAAATAACTATGAATCTTTGGCATGGCATTTCGCCCTCAAGAATCCATACGGATGATTTTCTCGCTGTAATTGAAATTGAAAAGGGCTCAAAAAATAAATATGAAATGGATAAGGAAACGGGTGCATTAAGGCTTGACCGTATTTTATATACTTCAACTCATTACCCCGCAAATTACGGATTTATTCCCCGCACGTTTGCGGACGACGGAGACCCTCTCGACGTGCTTGTGCTTTGCAGCGAAAAGATAATCCCCATGAGCCTTGCCCGCTGTTATCCTATAGGCGTAATTGCGATGGAGGATGGCGGTGCGATTGACGAAAAAATAATCGCCATACCCTTTGACGACCCTACCTATAATACATATACGGATATTTCCGAGCTACCGAACCACGTTTCTGACGAGATAAAACACTTTTTTAAGGTCTATAAGAATCTTGAAAACAAAAAAGAGACCGTCGTTTCAGATGTGCTTGACAATGAAAATGCAAAAAAAATTATAGAAAAGTGTTTAGACGCCTATATTGAAAAATTTTGCAAATAGGAAATAAAAAAACGGCTTAACGCCGTTTTTTTATAAATATTTTTCTAAAGCTTTTACCTGCTCAAAGGTTGTTGCCCAGCTTGAAGCAATGCGTATTACCGTATGGTTTTCATCATATTTTTCCCAAAAGCCGACGCCTACATTCTTTTTAAGCTCTGAAAGCTTTTTGTTTTCAATTACTGCAAACTGCTGATTTGTCGGTGAATCGATATAAATTTTATATCCCTTATTTATAAGCATTTCCTTAATTTTCATTGCGCAATCAACTGCGTTTTGCGAAATCTTATAATATAAGCCGTCTGTAAAGAGAACGTCAAACATTACCGCGGGAATCCATCCCTTTGCAAGAAGCGCGCCTTCGCTTTTTATGTGTGTAAAAAATCTCGGCATAAGCTCTCTATCTTTAAACACAACCGCTTCTCCGAAAAGCGCGCCGACTTTCGTTCCGCCTATATAGAATACATCGCTCAGGCTCGCAATATCCTTTAAAGTAATATCCGCCCCGCGCGCCGCTAAACCGTATCCCATTCTCGCACCGTCGATATACAGCTTTAAAGAATACTTATCACAAATCTCTCTTAAACAGCTAATCTCATCTTTTGTATATATCGTTCCGTATTCCGTAGGAAATGAAATATATAAGACCGCCGGCAAAGGTGTGTGCTCGAAATTTTCATCAGAAAAATACGTATCTAAATAAGCCGTCAGCTTGCTCAAAACTATCTTTCCGTCTTTTTGAGGAACCGTCAGCACTTTATGCCCTGTTTTTTCTATAGCTCCCGCTTCGTGCGTCGCAATATGCGCCGTATCCGCTCCTATTACCGCCTCTGAAAACTTTAACAGCGCAGAGATAACTACAGCGTTTGTTTGAGTTCCGCCGGCAAGAAAAAAGACCTCTCCTTTCTCCATGCCGCATTCATTTAATATTTTTTCTTTGGCGTCGTTCGTATATTTATCTTTGCCGTAGCCCGGTATTTTTTCGTCGTTAATTTTTAAAAGTCTTTCAAAAATAAGCGGATGAGCGCCCTCCATATAGTCGCTCGAAAAATCAAGCTTTATCATTGATCCATTGAAGCTTCCATAACGATAATCCTGCTTCTCTTTTTAAGATTAGAGGCCGTTATATCAAAGCTCGTTTTAACGAGATGGCTTCTGTCAAAATATCTTCCCGCAGCATCCGTAAAGGGATAAACCGTGTCAAGATCAAGCCCTAAGAACAAAGTCTTGTAGTGCATGGGAATAATTATATTGGGCTCCATAGTTTTGCAAATTTCCGCCGCCTGTTCGCCGTTGATTGTAAATCTTCCGCCAACGGGAATAAATAAAACGTCTATTTCGCCTAAGCTCTTTAAAAATTCTTCCGACGGAACCTTATCAATATCGCCCATGTGAAGAAGAGTAACACCCTCCGCCTCAACCTTATACATCTTATTGGTAGTCGTTAATTTTTCATCTTCGCCCGGCAAAGTGTATCCGGTAATTTTAACCCCGTTAATGTCATATTCTTTAGCTTCATGAACCAAAGTATAATAGCCTACTATATTTTTAAGGCAGGCATGATTTTTATGACTATGACTTACAACCGCAATATCAGCGGTTATCATAGCCGCTCTGTATCCAACCGATTCATCATACGGATCAAATACGATTATTTTGCCGTTTTCCAACGTAACCTTAAAGCACGAATGTGCCATCCACTCAATATTCATATTAACCTCCCTATATACCTTTATTCATTGTAAAAGATTTATATGTCATTAAGAGCTTGCTCACGCACTGTGTACCCGTTAAGCTCATAACATATTCTATTTCTATTTTACCCTTCTCTTGGTTAACATCCGTCTCTACCATGGTTGTTAACATATTCATTCCGAAATTCCCGTACGGCGTATTATATGAAATCATAAACGGAACCGATTTTTTAAAGAAATAACGCGCCTCGTCTTCACCCGTCCTATCAAGAGTAACCTGGCCCTCGTCAATGGTTATAACCGTATTTATGTCAGGCTCCTCGGTATATTTTATAACGCATTTTTTATCTTTAAGATCCATATCCGCCGCAACTGTCATATCTATAAAATCAGTATTTCCGAATAAAAACTGCGAACCTTTTATATTTAAAGTAATATCGCTCAATAAACTAACCTCTCATTAATAATACGAAAAGTATACCATATTTTATAAAAACATCAATAGTAAGCATAAAAAAAGTTTCACATGAAACATTTTCAAATGTTTCATGTGAAACAAATCATTTATTTTTTCCTATACTCAAGAAGACATTGTATAAGGCTTCAAGCTGATCTTTGTTGTTGTAATCAATAATAAACTTTCCTTTTTCTTCACCGCCTTTAATATGAACCGTAGTTTCGAGCGCTCTTGAAAGCTCTTCTTCGGCATAAACGAAGGGATTATACGCCGTCTTGTCATATTCTTTTTTAGGTTTGGTAAGCTTTTTTACAAGCTCTTCCGTTTGACGAACGGAAAGTCCTTTGATTATTATGCTTTTAATAACGTCGTCTACTATTATTCTGTCTTTAACGGGAACTAACGTTCTTGCATGTCCCGCGGAGATTTGACCGGAAATTACATATTCCTTTGCAAAATCCGGAAGATTTAAAAGCCTCAAAGAATTGGCAATTGCCGGACGGCTTCTTCCCAACCTCTCGGCGACGGATTCCTGAGTAAAATTATACTCTTTCATGAGCATATTTATAGCCTGCGCTTCTTCGATAGGATTTAAGTCCTCTCTCTGAATATTTTCTATAATAGAAACCTCAAGAATCTTTTCATCGTCAAAGTCTTTAATAATGCACGGTACTTCCTTTAAGCCCAGCAAACGTGCCGCCCTGTATCTGCGCTCGCCGGCTATTATCATATATCTATCGCCGTTTTTCTTTAAAACCAGCGGTTGGATTATTCCGTGCTGCTTTATTGAAGACGCAAGCTCGGAAAGCTTTTCCTCATCAAAGTACTTTCTTGGCTGGCTCTCGCAAACATCAATTTTAGAAACAGGAATTAATATTTCACCGGTATGCTCAGGAACGGTCTCCATATTCTCTTCGCCCATAAGAGCTCCCAATCCGCGTCCTAATCCTCTTTTATTCGCCATAGTTTTCACCGTCCCAATCTATAATTTCCAAAGCAAGGTCTTTATATGCCTCAGCGCCCTGACATTTAGAGTCGTAAACCGTAATTGGCTTACCATGGCTGGGAGCTTCCCCCAAGCGCACGTTTCTCGGTATTATAACAGTATGAACCTTTGTTTTAAAAAATCTCTTAACTTCGTCTACAACCTGAATTGAAAGATTCGTTCTGGAATCAAACATCGTTAAAACAACGCCTTCGATTTTTAAATCCGTATTTATATGCTGCTTAACGAGATTAATAGTCTTAACGAGCTGAGAAAGTCCCTCAAGAGCATAAAACTCACACTGTATAGGTACGATTACTTTGTCCGCAGCGGCAAGCGCGTTTAAAGTCAAAAGCCCTAAAGACGGGGGAGCGTCTATAATAATATAATCATATTCGCTTTTGATTTCATTAAGAGCTGCCGCAAGCATTTTTTCTCTCGCCATTAAAGAAACAAGCTCAATTTCCGCACCCGCAAGCTCAATTGAAGAGGGAATTATAAATAGATTTTTAACGTTGGTTTTTATTACGGCGTCTTTAGCTTCGGCGTCATGTATAAGAACATTGTAAACGGATAAATCAAGCGAACGCTTGTCTATTCCTAACCCGCTCGTTGCGTTGCCCTGTGGGTCAATGTCTATAATAAGAACCTTTTTGCCGAGCTGCGCCATGCATGCGGCAAGATTAATAGCGGTAGTGGTTTTTCCAACGCCGCCCTTTTGATTTGCTATGGCAAATATCTTTCCCAAGGTAAGCCTCCAATAGTTGATACAATAATAATGATAACAACAAAAGAGGCAAAATTCAAGATAAAAGTCGGCATAACCTCGCCGACTTTACATTTTTACGCATTTTTTCTTTTATTAAACGAAATAGTTATTTTAACGGTATCGTCCTCCTCTTCATAATTACAGCTTGCGTCTTCTCCGAGCGCTTTAAATCTGGAAACAAGTTTTCTAACGGAATTAAAATACAGGCGATAATTGATTTTAAACTTTAGTTTCTGCTCCTTCTCCTCGCCGTAAAGCTTAGAGAGCTCCTTTTCAACCAGCTCCTCTGTAGCCTTTACTGACAGCCCCTCATCATTTACCCTTTTTATCATTTTAAGCTGCGCGCTTTCATTATGCAGCCGCAATATGCTTCTGGCATGCCTTTCCGTCAAACCGTATTTTAAAACCGCAGCTTTAACCGCTTTTGGCAAACGCAGCAGCCTTAATTTGTTTGCGATTGTAGATTGATTTTTTGAAAGCTTCTTCGCAAGCTCCTCCTGAGTTAACCCATGCTCTCTTATTAAATTTAAATAACCCTCCGCTTCCTCAAAAAAATGAAGATTTTCTCTTTGCAGATTCTCTATCATAGATAGCATTGCGGAATCCTTGTTAACCCTGTTTTCTATAATAGCAGGAACAGTCGTCCAGCCTAACAGCTTACAAGCCCTCATTCTTCTCTCTCCCGCAATAAGCTCATACAGCTCGCCTATCTGTCTTACGGTAATAGGCTGTAAAAGCCCAACCGCCGCAATTGAGCCTGCAAGCTCACGAATTGCGTCTTCAGAGAAGAACTTTCTCGGCTGATACGGATTAGTACGGATTTTAGAAATTGCAATTTCTTTTAAGGACATGGAATATTCGAAGCTTGTGGAAATGGTTTCGTTAATGTTATACATATTGCCTCCAAAAAACGTTTATATATATAATCTATACTATACATATATTATTGCAAGCAAATCGCATGGCTTAGACGGTAATCGACAGAAATAGAAAATTTATCCGTCTTTTTTTATATAAAAAGAACTTCGGCATTTTCTGCCGAAGTTCTCAGAACATCTACTCTTTACTCTTCCGCGTCCTCTTCTTTTTCTTCTTCATGAGGAAGCTTGGAAATTCCAACCACCTTTGTTTCGTCGTCTACTCTCATCACTCTAACGCCCTGCGCAGCTCTGCCGAAGGTAGATATTTCCTCAACCTTTAACCTGATTACGACGTTTGAGTCATTAATCAGCATTATGTCCTCGTCGCCCTTAACGGTATCTATTGCGCAGACAAGTCCCGTTTTATCAGTAACGGAAATTGTCTTTACACCCAATCCGCCCCTGTTCTGAATCTTATATTCGCTTGCGGGAGTTCTCTTTCCGTAACCGTTTTGAGAAATAACAAGCACTTGGTCGTCTTCCTGTATCTTAGCCGCGCCGATTACTAAGTCGTCTCTCTTTAGAGAAATTCCGCGGACGCCCATAGAAACTCTTCCCATGGTTCTTACGTCTTTCTCATTAAAGCAAATGCTCATTCCGTCACGCGTTCCTATAATTATATTATCATTTCCGTCTGTTTTAATTACGCTTATAAGCTCGTCGCCCTCTCTTAAAGCGATTGCCAAAAGACCGTTTTGTCTTATTCTTGAATAATCCATAATCGGAGTCTTTTTGACGTTGCCGTCGTTTGTAACCATTACGAGGTTGGCGTTCTCTTCAAACTTATCTACCGGAAATACGGAAGAGACCTTTTCGCCCGACTCAAGATTTAAAAGGTTAACTATCGCGGTTCCCTTTGCAGTTCTGCCCGCCTCCGGAATTTGATAGCACTTTTTAATAAATACCTTGCCTTTAGTCGTAAAGAACATAAGGTGACTGTGAGTAGAGGTAACGAATATATCCTTAACAAAATCCTCTTCCTTTGTCGAAAGACCGGTTATTCCCTTTCCGCCTCTTTTCTGTGCCTTATATGTGTCAACTGCAACTCTCTTAATATATCCCTGCTGAGTTAAAGTAACCGCCATATCCTCCTGCTGAATGAGCTCGTCAATATCAATCTCATCCTCGTCAAAAGTGATTTTTGTTCTTCTGGGATCGTTATACTTGTTTTTAATTTCAATAAGGTCGTCTCTTATAACTCCCATAACAAGCGCGGGATTTGCAAGAAGAGATTCATAGTAAGCTATTCTCTGCATAAGCGCGGAATACTCCTCCTGAAGCTTTTCAATTTCAAGATTTGTAAGACGCTGCAATCTCATATCCAAAATAGCCTGCGCCTGAATTTCGGTAAAGCCGAAATTTCCCATTAAAGCGTCTCTTGCGGCGTTGGCGTTTGCGCTCGCTTTAATTGTAGCTATAATTTCGTCAATAATATCGAGGGCTCTTATAAGTCCCTCTAAAATATGCGCCCTCTTTTTCGCCTTTTCTAAGTCAAATCTCGTTCTTCTCTCAATAACCGTTTCTTGATATTTAAGATAATGCACGAGCATTTCCTTAATTGAAAGCACCTTTGGCTCGCCGTCTACAAGGGCTATCATTATTGCGCCGAACGTCGTCTGAAGCTGTGTATGCTTATAAAGCCTATTTAAAATGACGTTAGCGTTAACTCCCTTTTTAAGGGAAATTTCCACTCTCATTCCCGTTTTATCCGAAAAGTCGTGGCATTCGGAAATTCCCTCTATTTTTTTATCTCTTGCAAGGTCCCTTATATTTTTAACGAGCATTTCCTTATTTACCTGGAAAGGAAGCTCCGTTACGGCAATAACCTCATGATCCTTATGCTGCTCTATTTCGCACTTAGCCCGGCAATAAATCTTTCCTCTTCCCGTGCGGTAAGCCTGCTTTATTCCTGAAACGCCCAATATCAGCCCGCCCGTCGGAAAATCCGGCCCGGGAATAAACTTCATAAGCTCGTCAATTTCAATATCGGGATTATCTATAAGCGCAACTGCGGCGTCACAAACCTCTCCCAAATTATGAGGAGGAATATTTGTTGCCATACCGACGGCAATTCCGCCCGTTCCGTTAATTAAAAGATTGGGAATCCTCGAAGGGAGCGTTACGGGTTCCATCATCGTTTCATCGTAATTGGGCTTAAAATCCACCGTGTCTTTATCGATGTCTCTTAACATCTCGAGGGCGATTTTATCCATCCTCGCTTCGGTATATCTCATAGCCGCAGCGCTGTCTCCGTCAACGGTACCGAAATTTCCGTGCGGGTCTACAAGCATATATCTTGAAGAGAAATCCTGGCCCATTCTTACAAGAGCCTCATAAATGGAAGAATCTCCGTGCGGGTGATATTTACCCATAACGTCGCCGACGATTCTTGCGCATTTTTTATGCGGCTTGTCGGGCGTGTTTGAAAGCTCGTTCATGGTGTAGAGTATTCTTCTTTGAACGGGCTTTAAGCCGTCTCTTACGTCCGGAAGCGCTCTGTCGGTTATAACCGACATTGCATAGGCAATAAAAGACCTCTGCATTTCGTGGTTTAAGTCTATGGGAATTGTTCTTTTGTTAATATCCATTAAAATTACCTCTTAAACGTCCAAATACTCAACGAGCTTAGCGTTCTGTTCAATAAACTTCTTTCTGGGGTCAACCTCTTCGCCCATGAGCATGGTGAAGGTCTCTTCAACCTGAATCGCGTCGTCAAGATTTACCTTTAAAAGCATTCTTCTCTTCGGGTCCATGGTAGTGTCCGCAAGCTGGTCTGCGTTCATCTCTCCTAAGCCCTTATATCTTTGAACGTCGGGCTTCGGGTTATTTCCCATTTCCTCTAAAGTCGCTTTTAAAGCCGCCTCGTCGTAAACATATTTTACGAGCTTTGAAATGTTTGCCTTATACTTAAATTCTCCGTCCTTAACCTTTTTAATTTCCGGCTTTGAGTCCGCATATTCGTCCATGAATTTTTCAAGCTCTTCGTCGTCTTTAATATCAAAGCTCTTTTTGCACGCTTGCTCCGCCTTAAAAAGCGGGGGCTGCGCTACGTATACGTGACCGAGCTCAATAAGCGGGCGCATGAATCTATAGAAGAACGTCAAAAGAAGTATTCTTATATGGCTGCCGTCAACGTCCGCGTCCGTCATTATTATTATTTTATCGTATCTTAAATTGTTGATGTTGAATTCTTCGCCGTAGCCCGTGCCGAAAGCGGTTATCATCGCCTTAATTTCCGCATTTCCGAGAGCCTTGTCTATCCTCGTCTTTTCAACGTTTAAAATCTTTCCTCTTAACGGCAAAATCGCCTGAGTTACTCTGTCTCTTCCCTTTTTGGCGGAGCCGCCTGCGGAATCGCCCTCAACTATAAATATTTCCCTCTTGCTTACGTCCTTACTTATGCAGTCCGAAAGCTTGTCGGGCATGGAAAATACGCCGTTCTTTTTATGAATGGTCTCTCTTGCGTGGCGGGCGGCTTCTCTTGCCGTCATCGCAACTACGCACTTACCTATTATCTTCTTTGCCTCTTTTGGGTTTTCCTCAAAGAACTCGGTTAAATATTTCGTAACTACGTTTTCAACCTTCGTTCTCATGATGCTGTTTCCGAGCTTTGTTTTGGTCTGCCCTTCAAACTGCGGCTCGGGCAGCTTAACGCTTATTACGGCGACAAGTCCTTCTCTTATATCCTCTCCCGTTAAATTGGAATCGTTATTTTTAAGAAGACTATTTTTTCTCGCATAATCGTTAATTACTTTTGTCAATGCGGAACGAAAGCCCGTCTCGTGAGTTCCGCCCTCATGCGTGTTAATGTTATTGGCAAAGGAATGCACATTTTGAGCATAGCTGTCGTTATACTGCATAGCAACCTCAACGGTATACATTCCGTCAATACTCTCAATATATAACGTGTCGTCAAGAAGCTTTGCCTTATCTTTATTTAAATATTCCACAAAGCTCTTTATTCCGCCCTCAAAGCAGTATACCTGAGATTTTTCCCTACCTTCTCTGTGATCAATAAGAGTAATATGTATTCCTTTATTTAAGAAAGCCATTTCTCTGAAGCGTATTCTTAAGGTATCATAATTAAATTCCGTAACCTCAAAAATTTCCGGATCGGGGTAAAATCTTATATTGGTGCCGGTTTTGTCGGTTGTGCCTATAATCTCAACATCGGTTGTCGGCACTCCTCTTTTATATTCCTGCCTGAAAATTTTGCCCTCTCTCGAAACGGTTGCAATTAATTTTTCGGAAAGAGCGTTAACAACTGAAACGCCTACTCCGTGAAGACCTCCCGAAACCTTATATCCGTTGCCGCCGAACTTTCCTCCCGCATGCAGCATCGTTAAAGCTACCTCGAGAGCGGATTTATGCATCTGCGGGTGCATTCCCGTGGGAATACCTCTTCCGTCATCGTCGATTGAAATGCTTCCGTCCTCATTAATATCCACAACTATTTTTTTACAATAGCCCGCCATAGCTTCGTCAACGGCGTTATCAACTATTTCATAAACGCAGTGATGAAGACCTCTTACGTCCGTTGAGCCTATATACATTCCCGGCCTTTTTCTTACCGGCTCGAGTCCCTCCAAAACCTGAATTTGAGACTCGTCATATGTCTGTTTATTTTCCATATTATCTCCTTATAAACCGCAATTAAAAAAGCGGATAACCCGTGTGAAAAATAAGATTTGCAAATTATAATTGCCTTGTTATATTATTTTTCTTTTTAAAAAGAAAGCCGAAATGTCGTTTAATATATAAAAAACCGCTCTCTTCTCATTAAAACGATACTTTATATATTATACTACATTTCGGACAAAATTTAAAGTGAATATTATTAAAAAATACTTCCGTTTACAACCTTTATTATTTTTCCTGTCAGACTTTCCAAATCGGCTCTTAAATCCGTAGAAGTAATAAAAACCTGAAAATTTTCAACTGAACCCAAAAGCCGCTCTATTCGCTTATTATCAAGCTCAGAAAAAACGTCGTCCAAAAGCAGCACGGGCGTTTCCCCCGAAAGCTTTTCAGCCGCATATGCGCAGGCGAGCTTAACGGATATCATAGCCGTCCTCTGCTGGCCCTGGCTTGCCATTGTCTTTGAATCTGCGCCGTTTATTAAAATTTCAAGGTCTTCTCTGTGCGGGCCTATTAAGGAAACGTTATTTATTTTTTCTCTCTCAAAGCCTACGGTTAATTTTTCCTTGAGCTCGTTATAAATATCCTCGCCCTCGGCGCAGCTTTTATACCTTATATTTAAAGCTTCTTTTCCCCCGGTAAGCTTTTCATGCTCCCTTGAAGAAAGTAAAGACAATAATTTTAAATATTCTCTTCTTTTTTCTATAATTTTTGAGCCGTATAAGGCTATTTGCTCATTATAAGCGTCTATAATTTCAAAAGACGGCTGCCTTTCCTTTAAAAGGACGTTTTTTTCTTTTACCGCGGAGGCGTATCTTTGCAAGGTAACGTAATATAGCGGCGAAAGCTTTGAAATTTCAATATCTATAAGCCTTCTTCTTAAAGAGGGGGCTTCTTTAACGGTTTTTAAATCCTCCGGCGCAAAAAGAACGGTGTTGAGCCTGCCTATAACGTCGCTCATCTTTTTTACGGGGATACCGTTTAGCTTTATGCTCTTTTTTTTATCGCTTAAAAGCGCCGCTTCGATTTTTCCGGAGCTGTATGCCGTTTTATAAACCGCCTTTAAATATGCGGCTTCGCTGCCCTCTCTTATTAATTTTTGATCGGCAGACGTTCTGAAGGATCTGCCGCAGGATAAAAAATAAACCGCCTCCAAAAGATTTGTTTTTCCCTGCGCATTTTCCCCCAAAATGAGATTTATAGAAGGGCTTAAGGAAGAAATTTCCGCACGTTTATAATTTCTGTAGTTATTTAAGGCAAGCTCCGTTAAAATCACTTTAGTCTCTCGTTCCTATCGCCGCCATAAGATAAATAAAGCTGTCGTTATCAACCGGCTTTACTACAAGGGGGCGTAAATTTGAAATAAACTCAATATATATTTCCTCGTCGTCGATGGCACGCAATATATCGAGCAAAAATTTTGCGTTAAAGCAAATTTTTATTCCCTCTCCCTCGACGTTTGCGGAAATTACGTCTCTGCCGTCGGCATATTCGCTTTTTGATTCAAGCTCTATACTCTCTCCCGAAACCGTCATTTTTACGGGGTTTGTGTCGTCCTCTCTT
>CAKSBK010000005.1 GCA_934438035.1 uncultured Christensenellaceae bacterium | reverse complement strand
GCAAGAATAATAGCGAGCCATGATATAGAGCTTATTTCAAAACTCTGCAAAAGGGTTGTGATTCTCTATAAGGGACAGGTAAAATATGACGGAGATACAAGCGTATTGCAAAATGAAGAACTTTTGGAGCAGTACGGAATGTAGAAAAAAAAGACCACATAATGTAAAGCGGTCAACACTTTGCAGACGCTAAAATAAATCAAGCTGCCACAATCTGACAAAGAATGATTCAATTACAGATTATCTCTTGAATTGCTCTTTTACTGTGGTTTTTATTCGTTCCTACTTTTGGTCGTCCCGTTTCTCGGAGTATTCTCTTGTTTCGTTTTAACATAAAAATGACGGCAGACTCTTTTTTGCGTCTACCGTCATTATATATAATTTTACTTTAAAAAGTCTTTATTTTATTGAGTTAAATGCTGCTTTTGCGGTATGAGCAAGCAAAAGCGAGCTTGTAACCGAGCCGATTCCGCCGGGAACGGGAGTATATGAACACCCTAAGCTTTGTGCGTCGTTACTGTCGAGGTCGCCCGTTATTCCGTTTTCCGTTATATTTATGCCTACGTCAATCACCGTCATTCCGGGGTTTAAATATTCCTTTGTAAAGTATCCGGGTTTTCCTATTGCGGTAATAAGGATATCCGCCTTAGAGCATATTTCGGCAGAATTTTGCGTTTTTGAATGGCACACCGTGACAGTTGCGTTATCGTTTGTTAACAACAGGGCGACGGGTTTTCCTATTACAAGGCTTCTTCCCGCAACAACGACGTTTTTACCTGTTAAATCAATATCGTAGTATTTTAAAACTTTTAGGCATGCTTCTGCGGTGCAAGGGGAAATCCCGGCCCGTATTTTCTGAAGACATGTGCGATTGACGTTGCGGTTACGCCGTCAATATCTTTTTCAGGGGAAAGCATAGAGCAAATCTTTTCTTCATTAATATGGTTAGGGAAAGGACGCATTAAAATTATACCGTGAATTTCCCTATCAAAATTTGCGGTGCGAAGCGCAGTTTCAAAATCGAATTGGCTTGCGTCAGCGGGAACAGCCTTTGTTATAACCTCTATGCCCAGCTTTTCGCCTCTTTTTTTAATCATTCTTTCATATGCAAGGTCGTCCGGCTTTTCACCAATACGAATTATTGCAAGGGTAGGAAAAATGCCTTTTGAATTGAGTATTCTTACGCTTTTTTCCGTTTCGTTGTCAATTGCTTTTGAAACAGGTTTTCCTGATAATAACATGGCTCCTCCTTAAAATTAAGATATTGTCTTTAAAACTTCGTTATATATATCGTCAGCTTTTTTGGTATATGTACTTACAAGCCCGGTCGTTTTGTTTTTGAGCTTTTGGGCTGTTTCTTTGTCTGCCATGCTTTTTAGATTTATAAATACGTTTAAGCTTGCGGTGTTGATAGAAGAACGCAACATCATAAGTCCCGCACAGGTATCGCAAAGCACCATTTTACTGCCTTTATCTGAAATTAGTTTTAAGAGATCTATTGCTTCGGCGCATGTCTCTATTATTTTAAGAGGGACGAGGCAGGCGTTAAGAAGAGAGGCTTGAATAGCGGCAGATCTTGCGGCTTTTTGCTCGTCGGTGTCTCTTTTAAGCTTATATGCGCAGGAAAGAGGCTCGTAAGCTTGGGCGTCTTCGTCTATAAGGCTAAGAAACCGGACCTTTAATTCGTAAGCCTTTTGCGCAAAAGCCCTCATGTCTTCGGATACGTCGGCATAGTTTTTATTTTTTTCCGTAAGCTTGGCAACCATTGAGCCTAAAGAAGTACCTATTGCCGCACATAAGGCGGAAGCGCCTCCTCCGCCGGGAGTAGGCGTTGCGGCTGAAAGAACGTCCGTAAAGTCTTTTAATGTATATTCACTGTACTGCATTTTTTTGGTCCTTAAGTTTAAAATAGGCGTTTCTAATATCTGCGCTCATATAAAGAGAGCCCGCGGCAAGAATGGGGGAACCTTCGTTTAGAGCTGCTTTTACAGCTTCGTTTATATCGTAAAACGCAAAAGCGGGAGTTTTTATCGTTCTAATAGCTTTGCAAAGCGTACCTGAATCAAGTGCGCGAGGATTATCCGGCGTAACGGCAAAGACTTTATTGCAATAGGGGAGTATAACCTTAAGCATTTCTTCATAGACTTTATCTTTCATAACACCGAAAATAAGGTTAACCTTTTTTCCGGGAAGAAGCCTTTTAAGAGAACTTGCGGTTGCCCTTATTCCCTGGGGGTTATGGCCTCCGTCTACTATGAATACCGGGTCTTCTCCCAACAGCTCGAAGCGTGCGGGCCATTTTGTGTTTTTAAGTCCGCTGCGTATATCATTTTCGGTGATGTTGTAGCCTTTATCCTTAAGAATTTTGGCTGCGCTTATGCACATAGCCGCATTTTTAAGCTGATAATCCCCTAAAAGCGGGAGGTATATATCCTGCATATCGGCATAAGAAAAAAGATGTCCTTTTAAAGAATATGCCTTTTCGATTATTGTATCATATTGCGGCTTTAAAATAAAGGCATTTTGCATTTTTGCCGTATTTTCTATTACGGCGTCGGCGTTTTTTTCGTTTGAATAATTAAGACAAACAGAGCCGGGTTTTATTATGCCGGCCTTGGCTTTGGCAATCTTCTCTATTGTATCGCCCAAAAAAGCGGTATGATCAAGAGAAATTGCCGTTATAACGCACAATTCGGGGTTTTCAATGACGTTTGTAGAATCAAGCTCGCCGCCCATGCCGGTTTCCAATACTACGATATCGCAGTTTTCCTCATAAAAATATTGAAATGCAAGACAGGTTATAAGCTCAAACTCGGTTGGGTGATCTTCCATTGCTTCGGCAAGAGGCATTATTTTCTCGGTGAGCTCTGCAAGGCGCTCGTTTTTAATATCGCTGCCGTTTATCTTCATTCTTTCGTTAAAGCTCAGTATATACGGGGAAGTAAAAAGCCCCGTTTTATAGCCGGCAGCCGTTAATACGGAGCTTATCATGGCGCAAAAGGAGCCTTTGCCGTTTGTTCCGGCAACGTGAATGAATTTAAGCTTTTTCTGAGGATTACCGAGCTTTTCTAAAAGCTCGCGTGTTCTTGAAAGGCCGGGCTTAGAGCCCAGCCAGCAAGTTGAATGAATGTATTTAAGTGCTTCTTCGTATGTCATCATGTGCGCGCACCGACTTTTAAAAAGGATTTTACCGCCTTTTCATACAGGAGCTTATGAACAAGGCTTACAATAAAGGTATCTCCGGTAATTATTATCGCCTTAAAGGGAAGACGCATTATAAACAGGGCAAAATAGCTTTCCGCGCCGGAATATAGCTTAAGCGCAAACGTGCCTACGATAAGGCTGCCTATAAATTCGCTTATCACGCATATTAATATGGTTTTTAATACGTTAAGATTACCTTTAAACAGGTATTTTGCCATGAGACCGGAAATAAGCCCTATAAGCATAGGCCCTGCCGTTAACGGTAAAAAACAGCCGTAGCCGGATAAAAGCGAGCCTAAAATATCGGCGGCGCCGCCGACTATCATTCCGCAGACCGGTCCTAACCATATGCCTGCAAGCATCATGGGAACGCATTCAAAGCTTATTCTTAAAGAATTAGGGTCGATGTAAAAGCCGAGGTAACGCGAGAGGATTATGCTTATGGCTATTAGCAGTGCCATAAGTATGAGGTTTCTTAATGCGAGAGTTTTTTTCATCTTTTCTCCTTTCCTTACTGCTAAAAGTATTTAGGAAAAAAGATTCTCCTATATAGCAGTAGCGGACGCGACATTGAACCGCAGATAAATCTTTCGTGCAAAGGCAACTTCCCATCCTTTTGCCACTTAACGCTCAATGTCTACTCTACTCATCAAAATATATTCTATCATTAACGGAAAACTATATCAAGCGAGTAGATTAAATGTATAATAAAACATACAATTTGACGTTTAAAGCCAAAAGCGGTTGAAAAAGAACGTGAAATGATATAAAATTTGTTTAAAGATTTTTTAGAGGTGAAAAAATGTTAAATTATTTTTGCAAAAGACCTCTCTGGGAGGTTACCGAAAAGCTTTCCGCGGTTGCTCTCGGAAGAGAAAAGGCGGATATTGTAATTAAGGACGCAAAGCTTGTTAACGTATGTACGTGTGAAATTGAAGAGCATACGGATGTTGCGATATCGGAGGGAAGAGTTGCGCTTGTAGGCTGCGCAGACGCCTGTATAGGGGAAAATACCAAAGTAATAGATGCTGAGGGCAGTTATATTGCGCCCGGCTTTATGGACGGACATATACATGTAGAGTCTTCGATGATGAGCGTAGGGGAGTATGCAAGAGCGGTAGTTCCCCACGGTACGACGGGTATATATATGGATCCGCACGAGATTTGCAACGTCGTCGGAATAGAGGGAGTTAAAATAATGGCGGAGGATTCAAAAAGAGCTCCGCTTAAAACTATGATTACCGTTCCCTCCTGTGTTCCCGCAGTGCCCGGCTTTGAAGATACGGGGGCGAAAATCGGTCCCGAAGATATTAAAGAAATGATGACATGGCAAAGCGTTGTCGGCTTGGGCGAAATGATGAATTTCCCCGGAGTTTTGGGGGGCAATAAAGACACTCATGCGGAGCTTGCCGAAACCTTGAAGGCGGACAAGGTTATAACCGGTCATTATTCCATCCCGGAAACGGAAAATGGACTAAACGCATATATAGCTTCCGGAATATGCTGCTGCCATGAATCCACAAGAAGAGAAGACGCTTTAAGAAAAATGCGCCTGGGAATGTATGCGATGATAAGAGAGGGCAGCGCTTGGCATGATCTTGAGGAGGTTATAAAGGCGGTTACGGAAAACGACATTGACAGCCGTTTTGCCGTTTTGGTTTCGGACGACGCGCACCCGCATACGCTTATTTCGGACGGACACCTTGACCATATACTGCGCCTTGCGGTTAAAGCGGGGGTGGATCCCATAAAAGCTATTCAAATGGTTACCATAAATTGCGCAACCTGCTTTAGGATGAATAACGAGCTCGGCAGCATTACGCCCGGAAAATGCGCAGATATAGTTTTTATAGACGACCTTACAAAAATGAATGTTACAAGGGTAATCATAGACGGAAGCGTTGTTGCGGAAAACGGCGAGATGACGGTTGATATTCCGCATATGAAATATCCCGAAAGCGTAATGCATACTATGCATGTTAAAGAAAAAATCACCGCGGACAGCTTTAAAATAAAGGCGCCCGACTTTGCGGGGGACACCGTTAAGGTTAGAGTAATAGAGGCGATACCCGCTAAGGTAAATAACTACGAGAGGGTTAAGGAGCTTAAGGTTAAAGACGGATATGTAGAATCCGACGTCGAAAACGACGTTCTTAAGACTTTCGTTTTTGAAAGGCATCATGAAACCGGCAAAAAGGGCAGGGGCTTTGTTTCCGGTTTTACGCTTAAAAAGGGAGCTATGGCTCAGACGGTTGCTCACGACGCACACAATCTTCTTGTTACGGGAACGAACGACGAAGACATGGCGCTTGCCGCAAACACTCTTATAGAGTGCGGCGGAGGAATGTGCGCGGTTTGCGACGGTAAAGTATTGGGACTTGTTCCTCTTCCGATTGCCGGGCTTATGAACGATAAGAGCGCAAAAGATATGTCTGAGCTTGTTAATAAGCTTGACCTTGCGTGGAAAGAGATAGGCTGTGAAATAGTTTCGCCGTTTATGACAATGGCGCTTGTTCCGCTCGCTTGTCTGCCGGAAATAAGGCTTACAAACAGAGGACTTGTCGATTGCAGGACGTTTGAGTTTGTAGATTTGTTTATTAAATAATTAAGTGAAACGAGGCTATATAGCCTCGTTTAATTTTATACCGAAAACCATGCGATAGACGCATAAAAGGAAAGCTTAAGCGATGAGAAAAAAACTCCTAATGTGATAAAGTAAAGAAGCCTGTCAGCAAAAAACAAAACACATTAGCAGGACATTAAAATGGATAAACAAAATAATGCCGTAAATTGTTTAGCGCATAGCAAGCGGAATTGTAAGTACCATACAGTATTTGCGACGAAATATGAAAGCAGACAGACCATAGCGGGCGGAAATTTATAATGCGTTAAAAAAGGAATCAATGTCTTCTTTGCTTGCGTTTATGCTTCCCTCTGTCATTGTGCTTTTGCCGCCGCCTCTTGCGTTAAGAGCGGATCTTAAATCCGCAGTTACCGCTTTAAGGTCAAGAGTTTTGCTTGCGCAGACAAATGCGTAGCCGCCCTCGGGTTTTTCGCTTAAAGCGACGGCGGCTTTTGAGGTAAGCTTTAAAAGCTCCGTTGCGGCGTATCTTAAAAGGTCGTAGCCTAAGCCGGAAAAATATAGGCATATGCTTTTTTCATTTTTTTCGGCGGTTTTCAAAACGCAGTCTATATATTTTTTATTGGCTTCATAAAGCTCCTGGTTTACAGCGCGGTTTTGCTCTAAAAGGCAGTTTACCGCCGATAAGACTTCCTCCGGTTTAGAAGAGGTGAGCTCGCCGATTTTTTTAACGGAGTCGTTTTTTGAAACGTAGTCAAAAAACGCTGAGCTTCCGCAGGTGAGAAATATCCTTGTTCCGCCCCTGTGGCGCATGAAGCCCAGGACTTTTATAATTCCTATTTCGCCCGTATTCATAACATGCGGCGCACAGCAGGCGCAGACGTCTATACCCGGGATTTCAACTATCCTTATATCGCCCGAAAGCTCTTTTTTGCTGCGGTAGGAAAGCCCTGAAAGTTCATTTTCATCGGGATAACTGATTTTAACGGGGATGTTTTTATATATCGCTTCGTTTGCCCTTAACTCGCAGCTATAAATAAGCTCTTTATCGATTTCCCCCGAAAAGTCAATCGTCATAAATTCGTTTCCCATATGAAAGCCCACGTTTTCAAAGCCCGTCGCATTGTGTATGATTCCGGAAAAGAGGTGTTCTCCCGAGTGGTTCTGCATTCGTGAAAAGCGCAGAGGATAATCTAAAACGCATTCGACTTCTCCAAAAACCGCACTGTCTAAAATATGGTGAACCCTGCCGTTTTCGGTATACATATCTGTTAAAGCCGCACTGCCGATTTTACCCTCGTCTCTTTTTTGACCGCCGCCTCCCGGGAAGAACGCAGTTTTATCAAGCACTGCGTCATAAAAACCGTCCTTTTTTTCGCAGGATACCACGTTTGCAAAAAAGCGGCATATGTGGCTGTCAGAGTCGTATAAAAGTTCTGTTTTCATAAAATATCATGCTCCGATATATATTTAATAATCATTTCAAGCTCTTCAGCGGCAATGCAATGTGGAAATTCATTGTTTTTAACTTTAAAAAGCGCCGTTTCAAGCGGCAGCCAAAGAACGTCCGAAACCTCTTCTTTTTGAAGGGACATTTCGCTTTTTGAAAGCTCACATTTAAAAAGATATACGTTACTTATTTGAACGTCAATAAATTCCTTTCCGTAAAACTCCTTAGAAAAGCCGTCTTTGCGCCTGCCGATGTATATAAGCTCGCTTTTGTCTGCGGTTATTCCGAGCTCTTCTTTAAGCTCTCTTACGGCAGAATTCAGAAAATCGCTGCCGGCGGGTATATGCCCTGCGCTTGAAATATCGTAGCAGCCGGGAAAGCAGTCTTTAACGTCGCTGCGCTTTTGCAATAAAATTTCCGTTTGCCTGCGAGCGTTTTTTCTTATAAGCCAAACGTGAGAGGTGCGGTGAGGTATGCCGTTTGAGTGAGCAAAGCCTCTTTCAACTGTTTTTCCGGTAGGCTCTCCGTTTTCGTCAACAATATCGAGATATTCCATAATAGCCTCTTTGTGTTTTGTCAGTTGATATTATAGCATTATTAACGATAGTTTAAAAGAATAAAATTCCCGTCGCAAGCTTTAGAAAAAACGCATGTTTTAATTTACATATTTTTCGTTAAGCTCTATAAAGACGTGTTAAACGAACCAAAGCTTTTTTAATTTTGCGTCAAGCCTGAAAGGGCGGTTTCATATAGCTCTGTATTTTTTTAAAAAAGCTATTTTCTTGCAAAGTGTTCTATGCGGTATGCAGGCAAGAAACGCCTCTGCGCTTGGCGGCTGAGCAAAGTCCTTTTTTTAAATATAGCTTGCGGCGTAAAATGCGAGGATTATTACGGCGTAAAGCGCAAACGCCTGAAATGATGTCTTGTGGAAAAATTAAAACTGTAATTATACATGTTTTCTTTCATAAAAATAAAGCGCAACAAAAAGACATTTCTCTATTTTGTTACGCTTCTTATTATATCATTTTAAAATATGCGTATGCGTTTGCAACGCGGCGTTATTCTATAGGCGCTTAATTTTTTCTCATTTCGTTAAGCTCTATAAAGCCGTCGTCCTTTTTTCTCGAAGCGAAAATAACGAAGGGAACGATGACGGGGAATATTATAGAGAAAATAAGGAGCAGCGTTGAGCTTTTGGTTGAAAAAGAGCGGTAAATTTTATGAAGCGCGATAAAATAAAACACGGAGTATATTACCGAAACCACAAGCATAGCGATATATAAAAGAATTAACGATATTATAAGAACGATTGCGTCGGAGTTGTATGCACAATCTTGCGCAAGGTAAACTATTGAATTTGAAAGAGCGTATATAACTACGTTGAAAAGCACGGTGACGGCGGTAAGTATAATCGATAAGCATAAAAGTATTGATTTATAGTTCTTTGATTTTCCTTTAACCGCAGTTTCATATTGTTCGGCAGTCTTGCCGAAAAGATATGTGTTTGTGTAGGGTATCCATGCCATAAACGGATGCTTAAGCCCCCTGCGCTTTGCTACGGAGTAAAGCCCTATGGCTTCAAAAATGTACATTATAAGAGCGAAAACTGTTGCGATTACGCTTATAACGCATAAAACTAAGAGAAGAATCCTAAAGGCTTCGGGGTCTGTGTTTTGAAATTGTTCTAAATCAGGAACTATGTTCATTTTAAAATCTCCTTTGTTAATAGTTTAAAAAATCATATTTCTGTTACTGCCGCACCGTCTTTATCAAACGGGCAAACGATAGCCTGCCAGCCGCCTGCAATGTTTGCAAGCTTTTTATTTAAATTTTCTTCAAAATCGGACAAAGCCGCAGGTATAAAAGAAAGTATTGTGGGGCCTGCGCCGGAAATACAGCTTGCATATGCTCCGCACTGCTTTGCGGCGTTAACGACTTTATCATATCCTGCAATAAGACGCTTTCTGTAAGGCTGATGAAGCCTATCCTGAAGAGCGGTAGGCAAAAGCGAGTAATTGCCGGAATAGAGTGCGGAAACTAACAGCCCCTCTCTTGAAATATTGTTAATTGCGTCTGCCATAGATACGCTTTCGGGAAGAACGGAGCGAGCTTTTCTGGTTGAAAGCGTAAAAGAGGGAACCGCTACGCATACCGCAAGGTCGTCTTTAACGCTTATCGGGTGCGAAACGACTTTTCCGTCGTCAACCGCGCTTATGCACACTCCGCCGTATATGGCGGGAGCTACGTTATCCGGGTGACCTTCGAGCGCAGTTGCTATATTTAATATTTCCTGCTTATTTAAATTCAGATCTAAAAGAGTATTCGCAATAAGTATTCCGTTTACAATACAAGCGGCGGAGCTGCCGAGGCCCCTTGTTCCGGGGATGCTGTCAAATTGCTTCATATATATTCCCGGCAGCGTTTTTCCGCAGGTTTTTGCGGTATATTCGGCTGCGCGGTATATTAGATTTCTTTTATCCTTGGGAATAAAATCGTTAGGCGTGTTAAGCTCTATTACGAGTCCCTCTTCGGTTTCAAAAAAATGAACTTCGTTATATATTTTTACCGCAAGACCGGTTGAATCAAAACCGACGCCCATGTTTGCGCTGGAAGCCGGGGTTTTTGCGCTGTAAATTTTACCTTTCATAAATTACCTCATAATTATAATACCGCAGACGGACGTCTGCGGAATTTGTTAGGCTAAAGTGCCTTTTGTTATCAGGTGATAAAGTATATATGCTACTATTGCTATTCCTACGCCGCCCGCAAGACCGAGACGGTAAGGAATCATATCCCAACCGGTTTTCTTGCCCATTTTTATGTTGAGTACGATTATCGCTGCCATGACGCCGAAAACTATGTATATTATAAGCTGATTGTTTTCAATATCGGGAACTATGTCTCTTAAAAGCTCCTGGAAAATCAAAAGCAGGTAGCATATTATTCCGCAGAAAATGCCGTATATTATTTGGAAGCGCTTTGCTTTTTTGGGTGAAAAGCTGCGCAGCTTTTTGAAAAACGGGCTTATATTTTCTTCTTCGTCATTTTCATCTTCCTGTTCGTCTTCTTCGTTTTGTGTATCCGCCTCTTCTTGCTCGGGTTCATCTTCTTT
The DNA here is from genome assembly GCA_934438035.1 of uncultured Christensenellaceae bacterium. Classification (GTDB taxonomy): domain Bacteria; phylum Bacillota; class Clostridia; order Christensenellales; family Christensenellaceae; genus HGM11616. The sequence continues at coordinate 2,307 of CAKSBK010000005.1, read as the reverse complement.
TAAAGATACCAAGGCGGCTTTCTCGTTTGCGGTGTCTTCGGCTTTTACAGCGTTATCCTCTGCGGCGTTATCCGTTAACGTCTCTTCTTTTTGAGTTAAAGAGTCGTTTTTTTCGTTTGTCGTCTCGTTTAAGTTTTCGTTCATTGAAAATACCTCTTGAATAGTTTATGCGGTATATGCGAAAAACCTTTCGTCATATATACGTAAATACAAATTACCCCTTATATCATTTTTACTATTATCTCATAAATGAGTCGTAAAATCTATTAAAAAATAAAAATTGTCTTTATTTTTATATATAAATCTGATATTATTTATATGAGGCATAATAATAGCTTTAATTTAAACGATTGATTTTTTAAGTAAGTGCATTTGTTTTTTCTATATTTATGCCGGAAGAAAAAGAAAACGGAGGAACTGATATGAAAAATTATGAAGCGGCGGATATTATTAACATTGCGTTAGTCGGTCGTGGCGGCGAGGGAAAAACCACCATGATCGAAACCATGCTTAATAACGCGGGCTTAACGGACAGAATAGGTAAGGTTGAAGACGGGAACACCGTTACGGACTTTGACCCCGAAGAGATAGAAAGAGGCTTTTCCATTATGTCGGCGCTTGCGCCTATTGAATGGAAAGGTAAGAAGATAAATTTTATTGACGCACCCGGTAAGTTTGACTTTATAGGCGAAACTACGGAAGCTTATTATCTTGCAGACTGCGCTCTTATTTTTACGAGCTCGATAAGCGGCGTGGGAGTAGGCTCTGAAAAGGCATATAAATATTTAAAGAAGCACAACAAGCCCATGGCTGTTGTAATTAACGGAATAGATAAGGACAACGCGAACTTTACAAGCGCATTTGACGACGTTAAAGTAAAATTCGGCACCCCCGCAACCGTTATGCAGCTTCCTATGATGAAAGGCGAGAAGCTTTACGGCTATGTCGATATTTTTGCGGGAAAAGCATATGAATACACCGAAAACGCGGGCTTAAAGGAAGTTCCCATTCCCGAAGAGCTTGAGGCGGATTTTGAAATGTATCACGAGCAGATGGTGGAAAATGCTGCGCAGAATGACGAAACGCTTATGGACAAGTATTTAGAGGGAGAGGAGATTTCGCCTGAGGAAATAGAAAAGGGTCTTTACGAGGGCATTTTAACTCTTGACGTCATTCCTGTTTTTGCGGCGTCTGCTCTTAAGAACCGCGGCGTTTTGGCGCTTATGGACGCGATAGTAACTTACATGCCGACGGCGGATAAGGGACAGCCTTTCCTTGCAAAGGCGGGCGATGAAGAGGTTGAAGTTCCCGTTTCAAAGGACGGAGAATTTGCTGCGCAGGTTTTAAAGACTATTGCAGACCCCTTCTTAGGAAAAATCAATATAATAAAGGTTATAAGAGGAGAGCTTACGGCCTCCACTGCCGTTTTCAACATAAATTCCGGCAAACAGGAGAAATTCTCAAGCATAAACATAATGAGAGGAAAGAAGCTTGAGGCGGTAACTAAGCTTTCTGCGGGCGATATCGGCGCGATTCCCAAGCTTCAGTTTACCAAGACGGGCGATACGCTTTGCACACCAGCCTCTAAGCTTGAGTTTGAACCCATAGAGTTCGGAGAGCCCTGCATATCGCTTGCGGTTACCGCAAAGAAGCAGGGAGAAGAAGAAAAGGTATTTGCGGGACTTCACAGACTGGAAGAAGAAGATCCTACGTTTACGGTTACCTCAAACCCCGAGACGGGCGATACGCTTGTTAACGGAATGGGCGAAAGACATCTTGACGTAATCTGCAAAAAGCTCAAGAATAAATTCGGCGTTGACGCAGTTCTAAAAGAGCCTAGAGTTGCTTACAGAGAAACCATTAAAAAGGCTGCTTCCGCAGAAGGAAAACATAAGAAACAGTCCGGCGGTTCGGGTCAGTTCGGCGTTGTACAGATTAAATTTGAGCCTATTTACGACGGTCCCGAGTTTGAATTTGTAAATGCGATAGTCGGCGGCGTTGTTCCTAAGGAATACGTTCCCGCTGTTGAAAAGGGTCTTGTTGAATCCATGAAGACGGGCGTTCTTGCGGGTTATCCCATGGTTAACATAAGAGCGACACTCTTTGACGGAAAATATCACCCGGTTGATTCAAAAGAAGTTGCTTTTAAATCCGCTGCAAGGCTTGCGTATAAAGCGGCGTGCGCAGAGGCAAACCCTGTTATTTTAGAGCCTATCGGCAAAGCGCATGTAATTGTTCCCAACGACTTTACAGGCGATATAATGGGTGATTTAAATAAGAGAAGAGGAAGAGTTTTGGGAATGCACC
>CAKSBK010000004.1 GCA_934438035.1 uncultured Christensenellaceae bacterium | reverse complement strand
ATAGAAGACACGTCCGATATATACTTAAAATCCGAAGCAACCTGCAAAAGAAATGCAGAATATTTTTACAGCTGCAAATGCGGTGAAAAGGGAACGGAATCCTTTAATTATGGCTCAATTAACGCTTTTAACCATGAGCTAAACCCCGTTCTTCGTTCTTTAAACGAAAAGCAGCACGGTTATATCTACCCCTGCTGCGAAAACGCCGTGCCCGAACAGAGCCCGCAGGACCACGTCTTTGAAAACGGCGTCTGCACTGAATGCGGATATGTCTGCAGCCACGAAAAGCTTGAATGGGTTATCGATAAACAGCCTACGCTTACCGAAACCGGCTTAAAGCATCAGGAATGCGTTAATTGCGGCATAAAAAAAGATGAGACGGAAATCGAAAAGCTTACCGAAGAAAAGCCCGATATCGATAAAGACGATAAAGATAATGGTGATAAAGGCGACAAAACACCTAAAGATGATAAAACAAATAAGCCTTCTAAAGACGACACACCCAAAACGGGAGACAATGCCAATTCCGCTCTTTTCATAATACTTTTCGTTTTAGCTTCCGCGACCGCTATAGCGATTATCTTATCTAAGAAGAGAGCATAACTAATCATATTTCTTTTAAAGCTGCGCTTAATCGCGCAGCTTTTTTATATTTTATTTTTATTCACATACAAAAAAGGGCTTTTTAAAGCCCTTACAGTAAACGCCTTTTAGCGTGAATTCATATATTTCCAGCTGTCAAGGCACATTTCTTCTACCGTTTTTTCCGGCTTCCAATTAAATAACCTTTTCGCCCTATCCGCATTTGCGTAAAACGCAGGTAAATCTCCCTTTCTCCTGTCTCCTATAACATACGGCACCTTAACGCCCGTCGCTCTTTCAAAGGCATTTATTAACTCAAGCACGCTCACGCCCTCTCCCCTGCCGAGATTTACGGCTATAGAGCCCGTATTTTCTTTTGCGTACACCAGAGCGGCTAAATGACCTTTAGCAAGATCGCTTACATGTATATAATCTCTTATACATGTTCCGTCGGGCGTGTCGTAATCCCCGCCGAAAACCGTCAGCTTTTCAAGCTTTCCTGCCGCAACCCTGCATATATACGGCATTATGTTATTAGGTATCCCCTCGGGGTCGTCTCCCAAAAGCCCGGTATAATCCCCGCCTATGGGATTAAAATATCTTAACAGCACCGCGCTTAAGGAGCTGTCCGCCGCAGCACAGTCGCGAATAATCTGTTCTACCGCCACTTTCGTTCTGCCGTAAGGATTTGCCGCGTCAAGCGCACTCATATTTTCAACGTAAGGATACGGGTTGTTTTCCCCGTACACCGTCGCCGATGAGGAAAAAATAATTGTTTTGCAGCCGTATTTTTTCATCGCCTCCAAAACGCATATGACCGAATCGATGTTATTTTTATAATACATAAGCGGCTTTTCACAGCTCTCCCCCACCGCCTTATAGCCGGCGAAATGTATAACGGCGTCAAATTTATGACGTGAAAACAATTCAAAAACAGCATTTTCATCACACACATCTATATTATAAAACGCCGCCTCTTTTCCCGCCGCCTCGGCAATTCTTTTTATAACGCCGATCTTCGCATTATAAAGATTATCCGCTATAACCGCTTCATGACCCTGTCTTAAAAGCTCAACAGCCGTATGGCTTCCTATATAACCGGCTCCACCCGTAACTAATACTTTCATTCTAAACTCCCTTTGTTCTCTATTATTTATATTATCTCAAAAAAACCTCACATAAACAACTTTCATTTGAATTTTTTTATAAAGCACTCCGAAATATCATATTAATGTAACATTGGAGCTTTATAATATAATTAAAGAATAAAATTCAACGGCGGAAATTATGAAAAACAAAAACAATAATAATCAAATGGGCGCGCTCGTCGCCGTAACGGAAAATAAAAACACACTAATAGATCTCGCAAAGGAATATGAACAATTAATGCTCGTCTATGAAAACGGAGCTAAGCTTATCGAAACGAAATTTCAAATGCTTTCCAACGAGTTTAAAGCAATGGGCGACAGAAACCCGATTGAAAGCATAAAATCCAGAATCAAATCTCCCAAAAGTCTGTATGCAAAAATGAAGAAAAAAGGACTTTCCGTTACTGCGCAAAATATGCGGGATAATATATTCGACATTGCGGGCGTAAGAGTTATATGCTCTTATATTTCCGACATATACACCTTAAGAGACATGCTTTTATGTCATAAGGATATACATCTGCTTTATGAAAAGGACTATATAAAGAATCCAAAGCCTAACGGCTACAGAAGTCTTCACTTAATAGTGGAATGCTTAATGCCTACCGCAAGCGGCGAATACCCCGTATGCGTAGAAATACAATTCCGCACCATTGCCATGGACTTTTGGGCGAGCCTTGAGCATGAAATACGCTATAAATCAAAAGACGAAATTCCACAGGACCTTTGCCAAGACCTTTGCGAGTGCGCAGAAATAATAAGCCTAACCGATAGACGAATGGAGAGAATACACCGTCAAGTTGAAAACACTCACGAAAATCTTCGTTAAGCAAATAAAACTAATAAAAATCATTAAGCTATCTTCTGTTTGTTTTAAAAAAACAATCCGTCATCATTCTGTTATTAAAGTTTTCCGCTTTACGAAAACAGATATACTCTCAAGCTTTTTACGCAATTAATATAAAACAAAAGCGGATTTCATTAATGAATCCGCTAATGCTTTTCCCCCGGCGGCGGCATTATGCCGCCGCTTTTTTGTTTCACTTATTTTTCGCCGTGTTTCTTCCTTTTAATTAAGACCACGCACGTGACCGCACCTGCGGCAATAGCAGCTGCCGCTGCAGCCAAATATATATAAATCATTGATACCGAATTGTCGTCCCCGGTTTTATTTCCCGGAGTAACGGTCTTATCGCCGCTTTCGGTATTGTTTTTCTTTTCGGTAATAATAAGCTTCGCCGTAAGTACCAAAGGAGTATAACCCTCTCTCCTTATTGTTGCGGTAACTATGTGCGTGCCTACATTTACCTTGCCGTTGTTTTCGTAAGCAACAACATCACCCTGTAAAGCTCCCTCTACGAATATACTCTTTTCCGTTCCGTCATGCTCAAACGTCTTGTCGCTAAATGTGATTCCGGTAATCATACCCGGCTCTGCAAACGGCTCTATGTATATCATTTCGGAATCATACTGTTCGGTCATGCCCGTAACGTTAATGCCGTTATTCATGAGCTCTTCTCCTGTAAGAACGCAGTTCTGTTCAGTTCTGTCGGTAAAGGAGAGGCTGTATTTTCTCTTGGGTTCAAGACCCTTGAGCTTTATAACCTTATCGTCAGGAGCGGATTTATTCTCTTTAAAGAGCATTATAACGCCCTTATCAATATTATCGTTATAGTATTCGATTCCGTCCCAATCGTTCCAACCCCAACCGGTAGGAGCGTCAAGAATATGATATACGTTGCAATCTCTTAAGATTGCTCTTTGCTTATTATTATACAGGTCGTGGTGCTCTTTTACTATATCAAGGTTAGCCTCAAGGCCGTTATAATCAAAGCATACCATTGAAGAGCCGAGCATTCCCGTTCTCATAGTATATTTTACATACTCGGGAACCGTCCAAACGTCTATAAGCTCGCCGTTTTCATCGTATCCGATTATAGGACCGCCCGTTATTCCGCCGAAGTCTCTGTCGTTATACGTCATGTTAAGGTCTCCCTTAAGCTGAACAGGGCTTATCATGTACGTATTCGCATATAAAGACATTCTGTGATTCAAAGGTCTTGCGGTATCTTCCGTCGTCATGAACGTCATTCTCTCAAGCGTAGTGAAGTCCTTTAAGGAACCTGCGCCCGAGCAGTGCTCGTAACGGAAATCTTCGGAATAATCGATCATTTCATCGAGAATGTATAACAATCCCTCGTGAGAATCATAGTCATAGCTCTTCTCAACCATGAAATCGCTTCTCCAATAATCGTAGCCCACGCCGTAATTATTGTTGTTCGGATTCATTCTCTCTTTAAGAGCGGCTAACTGAGCCTCTCTTCCCTCAACCGTGCCTATATCTTTTCCGAGATATGTATCCGACATGTAGAGCGAGAGATAAAGGTCCTTATCTATTCCGTCGTTTTTCGCAAAATTCTTTATTGTTGACCAAACGTTCATTCCGTTAGGATATCTTGTCGGGTCAGGCAGCCACTTATCTTCCGTTTCTTTATCAACTCTCGGGTTGAGTCCGCTCGGCAGCGTCCAAATATAGTCTATCTTAAGAACGTTTATATAGTTCGCTATATCCGGGAAGAGTCTAAAGAGTCTTTCATACTGCTCGGAAGTAAGAGCGGCAAGATCCGCCTCAATTAACGGCTCGTCGTCGTTTTCATAAAGGGTTCTCGTTATCTTATATTTCCAGAACCAATGCTTCATATCGTTAGAGCCGTTATCAACGTCTCCGTTATATGTTCCTATAAAGAAACCGGGAACATCGAGAGTCACGCCCTCTTCTCTTTCGATCTTGCTGTCTTCGTTATCACTTAAATAAGTTGTTATCGCTATGCTTCCTCTGTCGTTATTTCTTACAAGAAGCTTACCGAAGCTCCAGTAATGTCCGAAATATACGCCGTGGCTTCCGCCGATATCTATTACCTGATAAGGAAGAATACTCGCAACGGGAGAATATCCGTTTTCAACCGAGCTTATTACGTTAACTCCGGGAGCCATGGGAGTTTTTAACGTACCCTCCGCAAAATAGGGGTCGGAGCCGTCGTTAACTCTTGAGCGGCTGAACCTATAAAGCGTTGCGTCCGAATCCGGCTCTATTCTGAAGTTAGCGCTTACAACGTCAGGATATGCGATACTCAATTTGCCTTCGCGGCTGGTTACCCTCTGGTTATATTCAAGAGGACCTACTCCCTCTCCCGCCGTCCAAATAGCGTCTATCGCATATTTGCCGTCCGCTGAAACAAAGGACGCCGTAAGTATTTTTTTATTGTCGGTAGCAACAAGCCCGGAGGATTCGTAAATCCACTCTACATTTTCGCCGTTTATTACGGATATAAGCGGAACTTTAATCGCCTTATCAATATACTGCGTAACGTTCTTGCTTTCGTCCGCAAACTCAAGAGACGTCATATAAAGTCCGTCGACATAAACCGCAAAATCAGCTTTTGTTGTGTCTGTTCCGAGAGTATATGTTTTAATAATTTCCGTAAGATCAACGCCTTCGGGGAACGCCTTGTTGTCCTCCCACACCTGTTCTACGAACATTACGTCGTCAAAATATATAGGTGCGCCGGAGGGAGCTGCGTCTGCAGTTCCGTCAACAACCATTCTCGGGTAAACCTTTGTATGATTTCCGGAATAGAAAGTATAAGACGATCTTACCCATTCTCCTACGCTGTCCGTGCCTATCTGCGTTCCCGCAATATCACGCTTATTTTCGTCAAGAATGTTAAAATATGCCGTACCCTTATTATCGGTGCGATAGAGCCAGCCGCTGTATGTATAATACGTGTTGGGCTTAACGGTTATTGCGGAGCCTATGCAGATTGCGGTTGCAGTTGCCTCCGCCTTCATCATATACTCTCCGTTAACGGGCTTAACGCCGTTTTCTTCCGCCGTTCTCTTCCAAACGGAGGTCTGATTCCAGTCGTCCGCAATGGTGTTTTGACCGTTTTCCATGCTGCCGTTTATTGCAAGAGACCTGTCGGGAACGCCGTCAACTCTGTCAAGGCTGGAATTAACCTGCGCAAGCTTAATATCGTCAACATACGCCTTTTCGCCCTTTGCAAGCGCATTGCAGACAAGTCTTAATTTTATGGGAGTTGACGGAGCCTCAAAGCGAGTTTTAACCTCTTCCCATTCGCCGTTTTTGGTTGCGGCTATATTTCCCAAGGCGCCCTCGTTAACGTCCATATATAAGTAAGAATCCACTCCCGCAGCTCTAAAGAACTTTGCCGAAAGCTCGTACACCTTGCCTGCTTCAAGCGTTAATGTCGCCTCATTGCCCTCCTGCAAAGTATAAAACATACCTATATTATAGCTGCCGTCAGGGCTGTCAACTTTACTTTCCGCAGCCAAGCCTACGGTTCCGCCAAAGCCTACGCCGTCGGTTCTTACCCAGTTGCCGCCGTTCCAGTCCTGTCTGTTCCACCATTTAGACATGTCGGTATCTTCAAAATCGCCGTTTTCAAGCACGTTTTTGCCGACAACCTCGCTCGCTTCAACCTTTTTTAAAGAAATATCGTCAAACCATGCGTTTCCGCTCGTAAGAGAAGCTACAACGCACCTTATGACTACCTTTGACGCCGTAGGCGTAAAGTCAAAGCTTATATTAACCCATTCGTTTTTCTTCTCAATTCCGCCGGAGGATACATTTCCCTCTCCTCCGTTTTCGCCTACGTCAAGATAAGCGGGCGAATCCGTAGTTTTATATCCCCAATATGAAAGCGTATACTGCGCTCCCGCCTCAACCGGAACGTCAACGAGGTATAAGCCGTTATTGGCCTCCCCTGCCGGAACCGCCTTTGCGGAACCGTTCTTTGAATGTCCGAACTGATCGTCATGCACAAATTCCTTGTTCTGACCGCTCCAGCGGATAGTCCACCCGTCAAGCGAGCTGTCAAAGCTTCCGTTTCCGATAATCTCCGGAGAAGCCGCATACGCCGTTATTCCCGGCGAAAAGCTTATCATGCCCCAGCAAAACAGCAATGCCAAAAGCAATGACACGGGTTTTTTTAATCTCCTCATAATTTTTCCTCCTATTTTTTAAGGCTCCCTTCGAGCCATTAATGACTATACTCAATATATCGGCAAAAGTATTTGTAATATATATAAATATATTACTCCGATAATATAATTATAATAGTTAATCATGTTATGATAATATCATATTTTCTCTCTTTTATCTACAGCAAAGATTATCTGAAATTATCTAAAATCCGGCTGATATTATCTATCTATTACTTCTGAACATATATTATTATTTAATCGCTAAGCAAAAATTTTATATTAAATGCTAAAGGCTCAATTTACATAAATATTTTATTTTTATCATTATTTTAATTTGATTAATATTTTCGTTAAAATATGTTTTCACGGTTCCCGAATATTTCTACATTATTTATAGAAAATAATTTAAAACGCAATTGACAAATACCCCTATAGGGTATACAATTTTTATAGATACCCCCTATGGGTATTTAGAAGGAGGTTAAAGACATGTCGGAAAACAAAACCGCCTGCCCGTGCTGTAAAAAGAAGCAGACTCCCCGAAGCGAAAGCGACGTAAAGAGTCTTGAAAACAGAATTAACAGAATGATAGGTCAGCTCGGCGGCATTAAAAATATGCTCAATGAAAACAGATACTGCGGCGATATATTAACACAGGTAGCCGCCGTTGAAAGCGCTCTTAAAAATCTCGGATATATCATATTAAGAGAGCACCTTGAAACCTGCGTCGTTGAAAATATACTCGAAGGCAATACCGATATTATGGACGAAACCTTTGAGCTTATAAAAAAGCTTAAATAAAAGAGGTGATTTAATTGAAAACAGATAAGTTCGACGTTATCGGAATGACCTGCTCCGCATGCGTTTCTCACGTTGAAAAGGCTGTAAAAGGGGTTGACGGCGTTAAAGGCGCAAACGTCAGCCTGCTTACAAACTCCATGAGCGTTGATTACGACTCCCCCGCCTCGCCCGAGCTTATATGCGCCGCGGTTAAAAACGCAGGCTATGACGCAAAACAAAAAGGCGAACATCAAACAAAAAAAAGCGGAGAAATCGCCGACACGGAAACTCCTAAGCTAAAAAAAAGGCTTATATCCTCGCTTGTGCTTCTCTTGCCGCTTATGTATGTTTCTATGGGCCATGTTATGTGGAGCTGGCCTCTGCCGGGCTTTCTTGCCGAAAACCCCCTTGCAATAGCCTTGTATGAGCTTATTATCACTACGATAATACTTATCATCAACAACAAATTCTTTGTAAGCGGCGTTAAAAGCGCAATTCACCTTGCTCCCAACATGGATACTCTCGTTGCGTTGAGCGGCGGCGCTTCATATATATACAGTCTGGCGATACTTTTTAAAATGACGGCGCTTTATTGCTCTGCAGATATTATGGCGGCTCATCATTCGCTTCACGATATGTATTTTGAATCTGCGGCAATGATAGTTACGCTTATAACCGTCGGCAAGACGCTTGAAGCCTCAAGCAAGGGCAAAACCACAAACGCAATTAAAGCGCTTATGGATCTTGCTCCCAAAAACGCTACAGTTATAAGGAACGGAAAGGAATGCGTAATTCCCGCCGAAGACGTCGTTAAAGACGATATATTCGTCGTCCGCCCGGGGGAGAGCATACCTGTCGACGGCACGGTCGTCTCGGGAGTAAGCGCGGTAAACGAAGCCGCTCTCACGGGAGAAAGCCTTCCCGTAGATAAAGCCGAGGGAGACTCGGTAAGCGCGGCAACTATTAATCAAAACGGAATTTTAACCTGCCGCGCAACAAGAGTAGGAGAAGACACCACTCTTAATAAAATAATAGAAATGGTAGAAAACGCCGCTTCATCCAAAGCTCCCATAGCCAAAACGGCAGACAAGGTTTCGGGAATATTCGTTCCCGCAGTAATATGCATTTCCATTATAACCGCAATTATATGGTTAATCGCAGGAAAAGACGCGGGCTTTATATTGCAGCGCGCCGTAAGCGTGCTTGTAATAAGCTGTCCCTGTGCGCTCGGTCTTGCAACACCCGTTGCAATAATGGTAGGAAGCGGCGTCGGCGCAAAAAACGGAGTATTGTTTAAAACGGCGGCTGCGCTTGAAGCAGCGGGAAAGGTCCAATACGCAGTGTTAGACAAAACAGGCACCGTTACCGAGGGCAGACCCTCAGTTACCGACGTTTTACCGCAAAACGGAGCGTCAAAAGAAGAGCTTTTGACGCTTGCCTACGGAATTGAAAACGCAAGCGAGCACCCTCTTTCAAGCGCAGTTTGCGAATATGCAAAAAGCTTTATTTCAACTCCGCCCAAGGTCAGCGATTTTTCCGCTCTTCCCGGCTACGGCGTTAAGGGAACCGTTAACAACTGCAGCATAATCGCGGGAAACGCCGCCCTCATAGAAAAATACTCCAAAGACACTTTTGAAGCGCAAAAAACGGGAGAAGCTCTCTCTATCGAAGGCAAAACCCCGCTTTACTTCTTAAAGGACGGCAAGCTTATAGGAATAATCGCCGTTGCGGACACCCTTAAGGAGGACAGCAAAGAAGCGGTAAGCGAGCTTAACCAAATGAATATAACAACCGTTATGCTGACGGGAGATAACCGCCGCACAGCCGAAGCGATAGCTAAAAAGGCAGGTATAAAATACGTTATATCGGACGTACTTCCGGAGGATAAGCAAAACGCCGTTTTAAAGCTTAAAGAACAGGGCAAGGTTGCCATGGTGGGCGACGGCATTAACGACGCCCCCGCGCTCACTCTTGCCGACACGGGAATCGCCATAGGCGCCGGAGCAGACGTAGCCATAGACGCCGCGGACGTTGTGTTAATGAAGTCCTCTTTAAAGGACGTCGTAAGGGCGATAAAGCTTTCTAAAAGGGTTATACGCAACATACACGAAAATCTGTTCTGGGCGTTTATATATAACTGCATAGGCATACCCATTGCCGCAGGAGCGTTTATTCCGCTGTTTGGGTTAGAGCTTAACCCCATGTTCGGCGCGGCGGCAATGAGCCTTTCAAGCTTCTGCGTTGTAACAAACGCCCTCAGGCTTAACCTTGTTAATTTAAATAAGGCCGTTAAAAATAATATTAAAGCAGCGGAATTTCCCGCAGAGCTTAATAATAAACCAACAAAAAAGGAGAACATAGGAATGAAAAAAACTGTATACATTGAAGGAATGATGTGCGCACACTGCGTAAAGCACGTTAACGACGCACTTTCAAAGCTAAACGGCGTAACGGACGTAAGCGTATCCCTTGAAAACAAAAACGCCGTTATAACAGCAGACTCCTCGCTCACGAACGATGAAATAACAAAAGCGATTACCGACGCAGGCTATACCGTAACAAAAATAGACTGACAAATTTAAACTCGCTCATACGAGCGGGTTTTTTTATATACGTTGCTCTTAAGCAAAAAATGAAGTATTATATATGATATGAAATTAACCGAAAGGAAATACCATGAATATAAACGAAACGATTTTCGGCTTTAAGCTCTCGGAAATTCGCAGAATAGAAGAGCTCAAATGCAATATGTATATAATGCGCTATGAAAAAAACGGTGCAAAGCTCATTTATCTTGACAGAAACGACGACAATATGACCTTTGCCGTCTCTTTTAAAACCGTGCCGGAGGACGACACCGGAATATTTCATATTCTAGAACACTCCGTTTTAAACGGCTCGGAAAAATTTCCCGTCAAGGAGCCGTTTGTCGAGCTTTTAAAAAGCTCCGTCAACACATATTTAAACGCTCTTACATTTTCCGATAAAACGCTCTACCCCGTTTCCAGCAGAAATAAGAAAGATTTTTTAAATCTGATAGACGTGTATATGGACGCCATTATGCACTCGCTTATTTATAAAAAGCCGGAAATATTCATGCAGGAAGGCTGGCATTTCGAGTTTAAGGAAGACGGAGAGGCGTTTTATAACGGCGTAGTGTATAACGAGATGAAAGGCGCATATGGTTCGGTAAACACCGTTATTTCAAACGAGCTTTCAAAGCTTCTCTTTCCTAATAACTGCTATGGGAAAGAATCCGGCGGTTACCCCGAAAGCATACCCTCTTTAACGTACGAAAAATTTCTTGAAGGCCATAAAAAATTCTATCATCCGTCTAACTCAATTATTTTCTTGGACGGACAAATTGACCTTGACGAAATTTTACGGCTTTTAGATTCATATTTATGCGAATATAACGCGCAGAATCTTAATTTTGAAATAGTAAAGCAAAAGCCCGTATCGCCGGAAGCAAAAGAGGTCTATTATGAATCAAGCGAAAACTCGGGCGCAAAGGCACAATACGCCATAGGTTACGTCTTAGGCGATTATTCCGATAAAACAGGTAATTTTGCAGCCTCAATATTAAGCGATTATCTTTGCGGCTCTAACGAATCTCCGCTAAAAAAACAGATACTTTCCCTCGGCTTGGCGGAAGACGTATATTTTTCCGAAGGAGACGGCGAGCTTCAAACCTGCTACCGGCTTATTTTCAGAAATACGTCAAAAGAAAACATCCCGCAAATCAATGCCGTATTAAACGAAGTTTTAGGCAAATTGGCATGCGGAACGGATAAAAAGCAGCTTACAGCCTGCCTTAACCAATTTGAATTTCGCTTAAGGGAAAAAGATTTCGGTTCTTTTCCGAGAGGTCTCGTATATTGCATCAACTGCCTCGAAACAATGCTTTACGGCGGAGACCCCGCCCAAAACCTCGTTTTCGAAGACGCTCTTAAAGTATTAAAGCAGGGCTTAAGCTGCGATTTTTACGAAAAAAAGCTGCGTGAATTTTTTATAGACAATCCTCATACAGCCAGCGTAATACTAATTCCCGATTCAGATCTCGCCGTAAAAAAATCAAAAAAAACCGCCGCAGAGATTAAAAATCGCCTTAACGAAATGGGAAAGGAAAAAGCATCGGAATTAAAGGATCTTGCAAAAAATCTTAAAAAAATACAGATGACGCCGGATTCCCCGGAGGCTTTAAGCAAAATCCCCTCTCTTGAGCTTTCCGACATAAAAAAGGAGCCCCGTCTTTTCCCGGTTAAGGTTGAGAATATAGCGGGAATTACTGCACTCACTCACGATATCGATACTTCGGGTATAATATATTTAGACCTGTATTTTAATATTAACGATCTTTCAGCCGAGGAGCTTTCATTAGTATCTTTAGCGGGTATGCTTTTCGGTCTTACCGCAACCAAAAACCATAGCGCTCTTGAAACGGAAAATGAAATTAAGACGCATTTGGGTTCTCTTAGAATGTATACCGATGTTTACCCCGTATTTGGCGACAACACCCGTTCAAACAGATACGCCGTAATAAGCGCAAGCGCACTTGATTCCAAAAAAGACAAGCTTTTAGGGTTAGTTTCCGAGATTTCTTTAAACTCATTATTTAACGATAGAGAGTTAATCTTAAACTATTTAAAACAGATAAGAATTTCATTTGAGCAGGGCTTTACAACAAACGGCACCTCGTTTGCCATAAAGCGCGTTACGGCGTTCACCTCCTCCGCAGGATCCGCCTTGGAATATTTTAGCGGTTATGAATTTTACCTATGGGCAAAGAAATTGGAAAACGCTCTTTTATCCGGAGACGAAAGGGTGTTTGAAAAACTCTCTTCCATTTTAAAGCGTGTTTTTACAAAGGAGCGCCTCACAATAAGCGTTAACGGAATAAACGACGAAAACCTTATCCGTTCCGCTTTAAGCATTTTTCCCTCTGACGGCATTTTTCCGAAGACCTCGGATATTTTGCCCTTCGGCCCGTCAAAAGAAGGGCTTATAGTCCCTTCAAGCATTTGCTTTAGCGCAAAGGGCGTCAACCTTTTCAATATAGGCGAAAATTACTCGGGAGCATTAAAGGTTGCTTCTTCTATAATCTCGCTTGATTATTTATGGAGAGAAGTTCGCGTAAAGGGCGGCGCTTACGGAACAGGGCTTTCAGCCCGCGCCTCCGGTAGTCTGATATTCTATTCATTTAGGGACCCGGGCGCCAAAAACAGCCTGCTCGCATTTTCAAAAACGCCGGAATATATTGAAGAGTTCTCAAAAAG
>CAKSBK010000003.1 GCA_934438035.1 uncultured Christensenellaceae bacterium | reverse complement strand
CGGCGATTTTTTCTCCTTCGGGATTAAGTAGAATTTCATGAGAAGCGTTTATGTAAATCAATTTTTCGTTTATCAGGCGCTTTAATATGGCTGAAACGGTGGGGCGGGAAACGTTAAAATATTCGGCGATGTTTACTCCTCTTACGCTGCCGTGCGTTTTGTTTATAATATAAATAGCTTTTAAATAATCCTCGGTAGTTTTTTTCAAGGTGAAGATCTCCTTATTAATGCAATTTGGTTAGTCTATGCTAACGAAGATATAAAAATTATTGCGCCAAGCGCAATGGTTAGCTATGGCTAACTCATAAAGAGTATAGCATTATTATTCGTTGCTTGTCAACAATAAAGCGCCGGTTTTGCCGATTTTTAATTATAATAAAAAACGCCGCCGCGGCTTAAATGCGCGGGGCGTTTATAAGAAAGGGTTAAATCAGTTTTCCTTTTTTCTCTTTAACATTATTGCGCCTGCAATAACAAGAGCGGAAACTGCCGCAATGACGAGTATATAGGGTAAAGCGTTTGAGCTGTCGCCCGTTTTAATATTGCCTGCGGTGTTTGAGCCGGTTGCGGGAATAACAGTCGCTTCCTTTTTAAAGCCGCATACCGCGCACTCTTCATGCTTGCTGCCCGCCTCGGTTGCGGTTGCTTCTTTATCGATTATCCACTTAAAGTCATGCTCTTTAAGTTCTGTTTTGGTAACGTCTTTTGTAGCGTCGCAGTTTTTGCAGTGAATGGATTTAAAGCCGTTTTCGGTGCAGGTCGCTTCTTTATCGACGGTGAAGTCGGAATCCCACTCATGATCCTTCATGGGTATATCTTCGACGTCTGTTTTATCGTCGCAGCGCAGGCAATGTCTTGAACGGCTGCCTGTTTTAGAGCAGGTTGCTTCAACGTCCGTAGTGAAATCATCGCTATAGTTATGTCCGCCGTAAATATCTTCGCAGATGTTGGATAATACGCCGGAGGTGGAGTTGGCTTCAATATTGCCGGTAAATTCGTTTTCTTCTTCGCCTACGGCGTTAAGCCCGGGGTTGTTTTCGGTGCTGAAGCTGGAATCTTTAATTTCTCCTGCGGCATATTTGCCTATAAAGCCGCCTGCGTTATAGTCCGTTGAAGCGGAGGTTACCTTATTTTCGGCGTGGCAATTTGAAACGTCAGCGTCAAAGGTGGAGCCTATAAAGCCGCCGACCTTGGGCTCAAAGGCGTCAACCGTGCTTGTAACGTCTCCTAAAGCGGCGCAGTTTTTAAAATCGCCGTATTCCGCAAAACCTGCAAAACCGCCCGCGTTCCAGTTATCCGCCGTTACTTCGACGTCCGCAATGCAGCTTTCATATTTTGTTTGAGTTGCGGGATCCATATACGCTGAGGAGGTTGAGTAGCCTACGAAGCCGCCTACTCCCCAAAGCCCGTTAATCTTGCCGGAAGCGCTGCAGTTTTTATAGGTGCTGCCGCCGTCCATGCCTGCTATTAAGCCGCAGTTTGAGAAGTTAGTAATGCTGACGTTTTCCGCTTTGCAGTTTGTCACGGTGAGCCTTGTGCCGTTAGCTACAAGACCGCCCGCGCAGCCTTCTGACCAAAGCGCCTCGGGAGCGGATACGCTTCCGGAAACGGTTACATTGTCAAGAATTATCGTATATCCGTCGTTTGTCATTGTAAAAGCGACAAGAATTGCGGCGTTATACATATTAAGACCTTCGTCTGTAGCGGTTATGCTCGCGTTTGAAACGGTTAAATTTTTGACGCCGACATCGGCGGTTTTGTTAGAGGTGTGCGAAATATAGCCGAAAAGTCCGGCGGAATTTTTATCCGTGGTTTCGTCTACGATAAGACCGGTTATCGTTTTTCCGTTTCCGTCAAGAAAACCGGAGAAGGGAAGAGAATTCACTGAGCCGGAGGTTGTCCATTTATAATTTCCGATGGGGTTCCAGCGGTGTGCGCTTAAGTCTATATCGTTGGCGAGCTTAAAGTATTCGCCCGAATGAGAAATTCTTGCGCTTGCGTCTTTAGAGAGTTTGGCTAACTGCCCTGCCGTTTCTATTATGTAAGGGTCGTCTTTGGAGCCGGTTCCGGAAGCAAAGCTGTCCGAAGCATAATCGCGCCAAGCCGTGGCGGGAGCGGCAGCCTCGGCAAAGCCGACGGTTTCAAATGCAAAAACCAATGTAAAAACAGCAATAAGCATACAAATAATGCGTTTTTTAGTGTTCATTGAAATTTCCTTTCTTGTGTGATTTATAGAAAAATAAAATTCAATACAAATAAAGCGCGACCAAAATCAAAATATAGGCGAAATGAAAAAATGTCAGTAATATTATATGTTATCGAGTTTTATCAGTCAATATTTAATGACAAGTATTAAAAAACCGCTTATAATATTAAATATCGAATATCTGATGTATAACGGTTTAAAAGGGACTATGAACAGAGTTTTAAATGAGGAGCTTATTTACGAAATATTGTGCGCGACAGAGGAAATACCCGAGGGAAGAGTTGCGACATACGGGCAGATAGCAAGGCTCGTAGGCAGGCCCAAAAACGCAAGGCTTGTGGGAAAGGTGCTCTCCGCGGCGGAGTATTTCGGAGAATTTCCCTGCCACAGGGTGGTTAATCATATGGGAAGAACCGCCCCGGGGTTTTTGGAGCAAAGAGAGCTTCTTGAAAGGGAAGGCGTGGCTTTTAAGGAAAACGGCTGCGTCGATATTAAGCGTTTTTTGTGGGAAATGTAAATGATGTTGCACATGCTTTTTTATAGTGATATAATTATTCCAGACGGAGGCTTAGCTCAGCCGGGAGAGCATTCGCCTCACACGCGAAAGGTCGCCGGTTCGAGCCCGGCAGTCTCCACCAAAAAGTTTTTAGTAGTTTTTTTAAATTCGTATATGTTTAAAAAAGCTGTTTAAAGACGTTTTTTTATATGATTTTCAAAAAGTTTAGGCATAAAAAACATTTTTTAAAAAAAATAGTGTGCAAAACGTGTACGGAGAAGTGATTGAAACTCACCCGAATTGCTGAGAGCCGTGTTTTTTCTCGGGCATATTTCTTATTGTAATTTTAATTTGCGCAGAGCGAGACGACGGGAGATTTTTTTGAATGATGATTCACTCGTTTAAAAATAACGAGACGAAGGACGTCTTAAACAATGACGAAAAAGCGCCGCATATCGCACGGCGCTTTTATTTTTTTTAGCTTAGACGAAAGAGATATTCCGCAGCCTTAAAGTTTAAATAAAGAGATATAAAAAACGCCTTCCGCAAAAGCGAAAAGCGATTGTTTAAGCCGCAGCTGCGGCTGGTGCCGGTGGTGGGGGTCGAACCCACACGGTGTTGCCACCAACGGATTTTGAGTCCGTCTCGTCTGCCAATTCCAACACACCGGCAATAAAAAAACTATATCATTTACAAAAAGAATTGTCAAGTATATGAAAAGAAGTTTGTTGCCGTTAAATGGCAACGTATATTGATATATTGCGCATTTTTGATATAATGAATTTATCGGGGGAGAGCAAATGATAGACGAAGTTATAATAAAGCGCGCCGCAAAGGGTGAAGACAAGGCGTTTAATAAAATAGCTTTGGAATATCGGGATAAGATATATTCCGTATGTCTTAGAATAACAAAAAACGAACACGACGCCTTTGACGCTTCCCAGGAAACGCTCATAAAAATATATTTCAATTTAAAGAAATTCAATTTCAAAAGCAGTCTTGCAACTTGGATTTACAGAATAGCGTATAACGCCGCGATAGATATCGTAAGGAAGCGAAAAGAATATATAGACATTTACGAATCCGAAAGCCTTATAAGCGCTTACTTGGAAAATAAGGACGGACCCGATATTGCCGCAGAAAAAAACGAAACAAAACGCGAGCTTTTGCGCGCCGTAGACAGCCTTAAAGAGGAATATAAAACAGCGGTTGTTTTAAGAGATATCGACGGGTATTCTTACGAGGAAATTTCCGAAATTACAGGCGTTCCGAAAGGGACCGTGAAGTCAAGAGTTTCGCGGGGAAGAGAATGCTTAAGACGGATTCTTTATAAATCGGGGGAAGAATAATGAAAAATAAAAATTCACAGGTATTTTTATTTACGTCGATATGCATTGCGATAGTTATGTGCTTTGGGCTCTATATTGAAGCGCAGGCGCAAAAAGGCTATAAGGCGGAAGAAAAAAGCGCATATTCCGTGGGCATAGCTGATGAAGAAGACGCGCAAAAGAGCGCTTCGCCGGATAAAGAATTAACAGGAGGCGACGGTAATTCGGACGGCGAAGATTCTTCCGGTATTACGGAATTAAAAAAGACCGACCTTGTTTATATAACAAAGTCGGGCAAGAAATTTCATATTAAAAACGACTGCGGAAAAATGAACCCCGAGAACGCAGAGAGCGTAAGCGTTGAAGCTGCGCTTGAAAAGGGGCTTTCGCCCTGCAAAAGATGTTTAAAAGACGCGGTTGTCAGCGATTAGAGCTTCTTTGGTCTATAATATAAGTGTCATACATATCCGCTATTGCGAGCGCCGCAGCAAGCGGATATTTTGTATATGCGGAGCTTTGTGAAATTCCGCCGGCGTAGCCCCTTGCGGAATCGTCATAGCCTCCCATATGCCAGCGTATCGCAAGCGCCTCTTCGTCGGTAAGACGTATGTATTTCATCGCCATATATACGGATTTTTCACCGTGCCCCAAAGGAAGAGAATCGTCTATGTTGTATACTTCAACCTCTTCCCAGCGCTTTTCTCCCGGAATTTTAACGTTTCTTACGCCCTTAACATAGAAGTTGACTTTGCAAAGGTCATGAAGAAGCGCGGCGATTATAATTGACTCTCCATTGGCGTCGGGAATGTTTTTGCAGAAATTTTTAAGAATGTTATATACTGAGAGGCTGTGAACAAGAAGTCCGCCCTCGTAAGCGCCGTGAGTTTTTGCGGAAGCAGGTGCGGTGAAAAAATCGGTTTCGTTTACAAGCCAGTTTGTAAGCTCGTCAATTCCCGGCCTGTTAACGCTTTTTAACAGCTCTATATATTTTTCTTTGTAGCTTTCCAATATTGAATACTGCAAGAGTTTATCCTCCTTTTTTAAAACTAATTATATCATACGAAAAGGAGGTTTAACAGCTATTTTTCCATTGCGTCTTTAAGCTTTAAAAGCGCTTTTTTTTCTATTCTTGAAATATATGAGCGAGATATTCCCAATTTTTTCGCAATTGCCCGTTGGGGCAGAGGGTCGCGTCCGGAAAGTCCGTATCGATATGTTATTATTATTTTTTCCCGTTCGCTTAAAACTTCGTCCATTACGCTTTCAAGTTTTTCGAAGAGCATGCGCATAGTAACGCTGTCTTCGGTTAAAAGCTCTGCCGAAGGAAGAATATCGCTGTAGGAAACGGAGTTTCCGTCTTTATCTTCTCCCAAAGCCTCGTAAAGAGAGATTTCCGCTTCCTGCTTTTTTGAAGCTCTAAGGTACATCAATATTTCATTTTCCGCACATTTTGCAAGGTAAGAAGAGAGTTTGCCCTTATTTGTATCAAACGTGTTTACGCCCTTTATAAGCCCTATGGTGCCTATTGATATAAAATCGTCAAGATCCCGTCCTTTTGCGTACTTTTTTGCTATATGCGCGCAGAGTCTTACGTTATGCTCTATGAGCTTTTGCTTTGCTTCTTCGTTTCCCTCGGAAAGAAGCAAGACAAGCCTTTGTTCCTCTTCGAAGGAGAGCTTTTCCGGAAATCCCGAGGATTTGTCGTTTAAAAAACCCGCCAATGCAAAAATATTCTTAAGCAGATCAAAAATTGCGTTCAATTTTCCTTACCTCCCCCAAAAACGTATTCCCGGGGCAAAAAAAATATTACTTTAAAGATTAATTTTCATCATATCATCACATAAGCGGAGTATCCTTAATTATATGTTTGCGATTACGAAAAACAGGAAGGATTAACTATGAAAAAGAATGTACTTAGAATTATTGCGGCTGCCGTACTTTGCGTGATGTCGATTGCGCTATGCTGCTCCTGCGGTTCAAAGGGAAAAGTAGGAGAGACGGCGGGAGAGCTTACGCTTGGAAAATATAACGGCGTGGAGTATACTCCGGCGACGGTTGCGGAGGTTACGGACGTAGCTATAGATGAAGAAATACAAAATCAGGTAGCCTCTTATGCGGTTACAAACGACGTTACGGACCGCACTGTAAAAACGGGGGATACCGTAAATATTGACTATGTTGGCAAGGTTGACGGAGTTGAGTTTACGGGCGGCACTTATGCGGGCTATAACCTTGAAATAGGCTCGGGCGAGTTTATAAGCGGCTTTGAAGACGGGCTTATCGGCGCGGCAATAGGCGAAACAAGAGAGGTTACGGCTACGTTCCCCGACCCTTACAAGCAGAACCCCGAGCTTGCGGGAAAAGAGGCGGTTTTCACCGTTACCGTTAACAGCATTAAGGAGACGGTTTACCCCGATATTACAGATGAGTTTGTAAGCGAGAATTTGGGCTATTCCACAGCTGCGGAATATAAAGAAGCGGTTAAAGAAACGCTTAAGAAAAATAACGAGAGCGCTGCAAAAACGACGGACGACAACGCGATTTTAAACGCGGTTGTCGACGATTCCGAAATAACAGTATACCCGGAAACCTATGTTCAGGAGATAATTGACAGCTACATCACATATTACACAAATCAGGCGACTTCTTACGGCTATGAGACTTTAGAGGCGTTCTGCGAAGATAACAGTGTTGACGTAGACCAGTTAAAGACGGAAATTGAACAACAGGCGAGAAGAATTGTTGGCTACGCTATGATTATGGAAGCGGTTGCCGACGCGGAAAATTTAAGCGTATCCGAAGACGAGCTTAACGAAGCGAAGATGAAATATATTTCCGACGCAGGATATGACAGCGAAGACCAATTCAAAAAGGAAAAGAATATGTCTTTTGACGATTATTATAAGGACAATTACGGGCTTTACTCCGCATATACCTTAGAGCTTGAGCTCAAAATTAAAAAAGCTCAGGATTTCATTATTGAGCATGCGGTAGCGGCGCAGGCAAGCTAATAAACGTATTTATAAAAAAGCACGGCGGTTTTTAATTGCCGTGCTTTTGTTTTTAAGGCTAAAGCATAAAAAACTACGGCGGTTTACTTTAAATATAACGCTTATGAGGGAAAGTAGAATAATAAATATGCGCGGCATAGTTAAGATTGTTTGTCACATAACGCCGCTTTTTAACGAAGTGAAAAAGATTTAAAAATTTAAACGAATAAAAAACGGACGGTTTAAAAACCGTCCGTTTAAATTTAACGTTATTTACCACTTTGCAAGCTCTTTAACGTCTTTTGTCAACATTGAAATAAAGTCGTCAACGGAATAATTTCCTATTTCGCCTTCGCCTCTCTTTCTTACGGCAAAGCTGTTTTCGCTTACTTCCTTTTCGCCTACAACGAGCATATAGGGGATTCTTTCGTTTCTGGCCTCTCTTATCTTATAGCCGATCTTCTCCTGTCTGTCGTCGACGCTTACTCTGAAGCCCAAAGCTTCAAGCTTCTTTTTCTGCTCGTAAGCGTAATCCGCGTAGTTCTCGCTTATTGTGAGTATGCGAACCTGTTCGGGAGCCATCCAAACGGGAAGAGCGCCGGCGTATTTTTCTATTAACAGAGCGAGCGTTCTTTCGTAGCAGCCGAGGGATGTTCTGTGAAGAATATAGGGGTGCTTTTTCTGACCGTCTCTGTCAACATACTCCATACCGAATTTTTCTGCGAGCATTTGGTCTATCTGTATGGTGATGAGCGTATCCTCTTTTCCGTGGACGTTTTTCATCTGAATATCGAGCTTGGGTCCGTAGAAAGCCGCCTCGCCGATGCCGACGGTATATTTAATTCCGAGGTGATCGAGTATCTTTTTCATTATTCCCTGAGCCTCGTCCCACTGCTCGGGAGTGCCGATGTATTTTTCCTTATCCTCGGGATCCCACTGAGAGAAGCGGTAGGTTACGTCGTCCGCAAAGCCTATTGCCTCCATCATGTATTTAGCAAGCTCTACGCAGCCCTTAAATTCGTCTTCAAGCTGCTCGGGCGTACACATAAGGTGCCCCTCTGAAATAGTGAACTGACGTACTCTTATAAGACCGTGCATTTCGCCGGAATCCTCGTTTCTGAAGAGGGTGGAGGTCTCTCCCAAACGCATGGGGAGGTCTCTATATGAGCGCATTCTGTTTAAAAATACCTGATACTGGAAAGGACAGGTCATGGGGCGAAGTGCAAAGACCTCTGCGTTGGGGTCGGATTCGTCTCCCATAACGAACATGCCTTCTTTATAATGATCCCAGTGGCCGGAAATTTGGTAAAGCTCCTTTTTTGCCATAAGGGGGGTTTTTGTTAACAGGTAGCCTCTTCTTGCCTCTTCGTCTTCAACGAAGCGCTGTAAAACCTGAATTACCTTTGCACCCTTGGGAAGAAGAATGGGAAGACCCTGACCAATATAGTCTACCGTTGTAAAGTACTCAAGCTCTCTTCCGAGCTTGTTATGATCTCTCTTCTTAGCCTCTTCAACCTGAGCAAGATAAGCGTCAAGGTCCGCCTGCTTTTCAAAAGCGGTGGCGTAAATTCTGACGAGCATCTTGTTTTTCTCGTTTCCTCTCCAATATGCGCCTGCGCAGCTCGTAAGCTTAAACGCCTTAATTTTTCCGGTTGAGGGAACGTGCGCTCCCGCGCAGAGATCTGTAAAATCGCCCTGCTTATAAAAGCTTATTTCCGCGTCCTCGGGAAGGTCGTTTATAAGCTCAACCTTATAAGGCTCGTCCATTTTCTCCATGAGCTCAAGAGCCTCTTTTCTCGGGAGGGTGAAACGCTCAAAGGGGAGGTTCTCGTTTACTATTTTTCTCATTTCTTTTTCTATCGCGAGAAAATCCGCGGGAGTAAAGGAGCCTTCGGGTCTGTCGAAGTCGTAATAAAAGCCGTTTTCTATAGCGGGGCCGATAGCGAGCTTTGTTCCCGGGAAAAGTCTTTTAACCGCCTGCGCCATTACGTGAGAGGCGCTGTGGCGCAGAGTAGCCTTACCCTCCTCGTCTTCAAATGTGAGTATTTCCACCGAAGAATCTTCTGTTATGGGCAGGGTGAGGTCGCAAACTTTTCCGTTTACCTTAGCCGCAAGCGCAGCCTTTTTTAACTTTCCGGAGAGTTTAGAGGCTATATCAAGCGCGGTTATGCCGTCTTGAAACTCTAAAACGCTGCCGTCTTTAAGAGTGATTTTCATGTTGCTTCTCCTTTTAGCTTAGAATAAAAAAACGTCCCTCGAAAACGAGGGACGAGTATTTTAAGATTACCCGCGGTTCCACCCAAATTGATAAAAATCCGCTTAATAGCTATAACGCACTGCCGTAATAACCTCTGCGGCCGGTATTCACCAATGAGCTTTACTTGCAAACAGCGCTTTCAGCCGACGACGCCGCTCTCTTAATTGCTTTTAAGCTCGGTTACTCTCCGCTTCACCGATTATTATACTCATATTATAGGAGGGTAAAGCGGGGCTGTCAATAGTTATTTTTTATAGTATTTTTAATTTATACGTAGATTAAAATAAATATATGTGAAAGTAGTTCGGTATTTATCGAACTATAAAAATTAAATAATTATTTATAGTTTTGATATTGACCTTTTATAAGCTGTTTGATATTATACTAAATGCTGTTTAAAAACGGATAGGAGGAAAAACATGAAAAGCGACGTTGTTATTATAGGCGCAGGTCCTGCGGGAATATTTACCGCCCTTGAAATGATAAAAAAAGGCAGTAAGAAGAAAATAGTAATAGTTGAGCAAGGGCAGAGTGTTGAAAAGAGGCATTGCCCTAAGGATAAGACGGGAAAATGCGTAGGCTGCAAGCCGTATTGCCATATAACCACGGGATTCTCCGGAGCGGGCGCCTTTTCAGACGGAAAGCTTTCGCTGTCTTATGAGGTAGGCGGAGACCTTCCCTCGCTTGCGGGAGAAGAGCTTGTTCAAAACACAATAGATTATACTGATAAAATATACCTTGAATTCGGCGCAGATTCAAAAATTGAGGGCGTGAGCAATTACGAAGAGGTTAAGGATATAAGAAAGAGGGCGATAAAAGCGGGCTTAAAGCTTGTCGACTGCCCGATACGTCACCTGGGAACGGAAAAAGCGCAGGATCTTTACCTTGCGATAGAAAAAGAGCTTATAAACAAGGGGGTTGAGCTCATGTTCGGCTATCGCTGCGAAAACGTGATTCTGGAAAACGACGTATGCAAAGGAGTTCTCGTTTCAAACGAAAAAGAAGACGTTACGATATATGCCGAGCACACTATTGTAGCCACGGGCAGAAGAGGCGCAGAGTGGCTGGAAAAGATGTGCGCGGAGCACAGCATAATGCATCAGCCCGGCACGGTTGACATAGGCGTAAGGGTGGAATGCAGAAACGAGGTTATGGAGACGGTAAATAAGGTTCTATATGAATCAAAGCTCATAGGCTATCCTCAGCCCTTTAAAAACAAGGTGCGCACATTCTGCCAGAACCCCGGAGGCTTTGTAAGCCAGGAAAATTATGATAACGACCTTGCGGTTGTTAACGGACATTCCTTTAAGGACTTAAAGAGCGACAATACTAACGTTGCGATTCTGTGTTCTCATAATTTTTCTTACCCCTTTAACCAGCCCATAGCGTATGCGCAGAAGGTGGGAGAGCTTACGAACATGCTGGGCGCGGGGCATATTCTCGTTCAGCGCTTCGGAGATATATTGGACGGCAAGAGAACTTGGGATAAAGAGCTTTCGCATTCAAACGTGCGCCCGACGCTTCCGGACGCGGTTGCGGGAGACATAACGGCGGCTATGCCATATAGGGCGATGATGAATATAATAAACTTCATCAAAGCGGTTGACGAGGTTGTTCCGGGGTTTGCGGCAAACGAGACGCTGCTTTATTCTCCCGAGCTTAAGTTCTATTCAAACAGAGTTAAGATGGATAAGGACTTTAACACGAACGTCAAGGGGCTTTACTGCTTAGGAGACAGCTCCGGCTGGACCCGCGGATTGATGATGGCCTCCGTGATGGGCGTTCTTATGGGAAGAAGGCTTGTATAATTGAAATAAAAAAACGACGTAAAATTTTACGCCGTTTTTTTGCGTCTGTTTTAAAGCTTTTTAAGTCCGAAGCCGACTTTTTTCTGTACTTTTGAAAGTATGCGGTTTGCCTGGTATGACGCCTTTTCCGCGCCTTCCTGCATTATGGAGTTTAAAAGCGCTTTATCGCTTCTTATCTCGCTGTATTTTTGCTGAAGCGGGGTAAGAACGGATAATACGGCTTCTGCAACGCCTTCCTTTAAAGCGCCGTAGCCCATGCCGGAAAAGTCGTTTTGAGCCTCTTCGGCGGTTTTGTTTTTAATTGCGCCGTAAATAGAAAGGAGGTTTGAAACTCCGGGCTTGTTTTCCGGGTCAAAGAGTATCTGACCGTCGGAATCCGTAACCGCTTTTTTGATTTTGGAGCGAACTACGTCGGGAGTATCCATAAGCGCAATAAACGCATTGGGGTTTTCGTCGGACTTGCTCATTTTCTTTGTAGGCTCTGCAAGAGACATTATTTTTGCGCCGAGCTTGGGAATATAGCCGTCCGGTATGGTGAAGACGTCTCCGTAAATATTATTAAAGCGCATTGCGAGGTCTCTTGCAAGCTCAAGATGCTGCTTTTGGTCAACGCCGACGGGAACGAGGTCGGAGCCGTAAAGCAGAATATCCGCCGCCATAAGCACGGGATATGTGAAAAGCCCTGCGTTTATATTGTCCGCATGCTTTTGGCACTTGTCTTTATACTGAGTCATTCTTGAAAGCTCGCCCATGTATGTAAAACAGCTTAATATCCACGAAAGCTCTGCGTGAGCGGAAACGTGGGACTGTATGAACATAGTGTTCTTTTTAGGATCAAGCCCGCAGGCGATTAATAATGATAATACGTCCGCGCATCTTCTTCTTAAAACGGCGGGCTCCTGTCTTACCGTTATTGCGTGCATATCTACTACGCAGTAATAGCAGTTATATTCGTCTTGAAGCGACACCCAGTTTTTAAGAGCTCCGAGATAATTTCCCAAAGTTAGGTTGCCGGAGGGCTGAATGCCGCTGAAAATAGTCTTTTTTTCTTCCATGTTTGCCTCGATTCTTATTTATAGCATTTTATAGACGGCTTTTTCAAGTTCGTCTTTATTTAGCGTCATGTTGTGAAGAACGGGCTTGTCTTTAAGCTCAAGTATACTTTTAGGAACGGGGGTTCCGGAGAGCTTTGAAAGCTCGTCGCAGGCGCAAAATGCGTCGCTGATATATTTACCCGTTATGGAACGGTAAACCTCGGGAGCAAATTTATAAGGGCTCGCCGTTGCGGCAAGAAGCGTAACTGTTGTATCCCCCGTGTTCTTTTTATATTTTTCGTAAACCTGCTGTGCAACGGCGGTGTGCGTATCCATAACATAGCCGTAGCTTTCGTAGGTGCGCTTTATGGCGTCTCTTATCATGGGCTCCTCGCAGAAATCCGCATAGAATTTGAAGCGGATATTGTCCATAACGGAGTCGTCAACGGAGTAAGCGCCTATTTCGGAAAGACTCTTCATAGCGTCTTTGATTTTTTGGGTATTTCTGTCATAATATTCAAAGAGAAGCCTTTCAAGGTTGCTTGAGATGAGAATATCCATCGAAGGAGAAATAGTCTTAAAGAATTCCCTGTTTATCATGTATTTTCCGCAGTCAAAGAAATCCGTCAAAACGTTGTTTTTATTTGAAGCGCATATAAATTTATAAACGGGAATACCCATGCGGTATGCGTAATATGCCGCAAGTATATTGCCGAAGTTGCCGGTGGGAACGCAGATGTTAACGGGCTCTCCCTTTTTAATCCTGCCGTTTGCGAGAAGAACCGCATAGCTGTATACGTAATAAACGATTTGCGGTGCGAGTCTTCCGAAATTAATCGAGTTTGCGGAGGAGGGGTAAGCTCCGCTTGCTTTAAGCCTGCCGTTAAAGTTTGGATCGGAAAAGAGTTTTTTAACGCCTGTTTGAGCGTCGTCAAAATTACCCCTTACGGCGCAGACAAGAGTATTTTTGCCCTCCTGAGTCAACATTTGGCGTTTTTGCATTTCCGAAA
Source organism: uncultured Christensenellaceae bacterium (assembly GCA_934438035.1). Lineage (GTDB taxonomy): Bacteria > Bacillota > Clostridia > Christensenellales > Christensenellaceae > HGM11616. The sequence continues at coordinate 347 of CAKSBK010000003.1, read as the reverse complement.
CGCCGTCTTCGGGGTAGAAAACGACTATTTTCGTTCCGTCAACGTCCTTAAAGCCCTCTAAAGCGGCTTTGCCGGTGTCTCCTGAGGTGGCGGTTAATATCATTACGTTTTTAATATCATTTGAACGGCGAAGAGCCTCGCCCATAAGGCGGGGGAGCATTTGCAGGGCAACGTCTTTAAACGCAAGCGTAGGCCCGTGAAAAAGCTCTATAATATATTCGTTATCCGTAAGCTCAACGAGCGGAACGGTGTCTTCGCTTGAAAAGCCGGAATATGCTTCTTTTGTCATTTTAAGAAGCGTATCCTCGGGAATGTCAAAAAGAAGGGAAAGTATGCCCGCCGCCGTT
>CAKSBK010000002.1 GCA_934438035.1 uncultured Christensenellaceae bacterium | reverse complement strand
TGCTTATCCTCATGCCGTTATGGACGACGCTCTTCCCTCCGGAAAAAAATTAGGGATTGATTTTGCGCTTGAACATCCGCAGGATTATATCGACGTTCTTTCAAACGCCGTTCCCGAAGCGATTAAAAAAAGCGGAATAGACGCAAAGGACATTATCGGCGTAGGCGTGGATTTTACCTCCTGCAGCGTGCTTCCGGTCACAAAAGAAGGAACGCCTCTTTGCTTTTTAGATAAATATAAGGACGAGCCGCATGCGTATGTTAAGCTTTGGAAGCACCATGCGGCGCAGGATAAGGCCAATATAATTAACGAAGTCGCCGCAAAGAGAAATGAAAGCTGGCTTAAGATATATGGCGAAAAGACCTCTTCGGAATGGCTGTTTGCCAAGCTTTTTCAGATATTGACGGACGCTCCCGAGGTATATAACGATATGTATACCTTTGTAGAGTGCGGAGACTGGCTGACGTGGTTTCTTACGGGAAATTTAAAGCGCAGCATTTGCCAGGCGGGCTACAAGGCTTTTTGGAATAAAGAGCAGGGATATCCCTCTAAAGAATTTTTTAAAGCGCTCGACGAAAGATTGGAAAATGTTGTAGAGGATAAGATAAAAGGAGAGGTTGTTCCTTTAGGCGCCTGCGTCGGAGGGATAACAAAACGCGCTTCCGAAATTACGGGACTGTGCGAGGGAACTCCCGTTGCGACAAGCATTATTGACGCTCATGCATGCGTTCCTGCGGTAAAGATAGACGCGCCTGATAAAATGCTTGCCATAATGGGAACTTCAACCTGTCACATGCTTCTTTCGAATAATAAAAAGCCCGTCGGAGGAATATCCGGGTATGTTGAAGACGGAATTGTTCCGGGCTTTGTGGGATATGAAGCGGGCCAGGCGTGCGTGGGGGATCATTTTGCGTGGTTCTGCGAAAACTGCGTCCCTGAAAGCTATTTTGAAAAGGCAAGAGAAGAAGGACTTCCTATTCAGGTTTATCTGCAAAAGCTTGCTTCTAAGCAGAAGCCGGGCGAAAGCGGGCTTATAGCGCTTGATTGGTGGAACGGAAACCGTTCGATACTCGTTGATGCGGATTTAACGGGTCTTATACTCGGAATGACGCTTACTACCAAGCCGGAGGAAATGTACCGTGCGCTTGTTGAAGCGACTGCTTTCGGAACGAGAATGATAATTGAGAATTTTGAGAAAAACGGCGTTCCCGTAAAAGAGTTTTATGCCGCAGGCGGAATTGCGGAAAAGAGCAGCTTTGTAATGCAGATATATGCTGATATTATTAAAAAGCCCATTAAAATTTCCGGCAGCCCGCAGGCTTGCGCTTTAGGATCGGCAATTTTCGGAACGGTTGCTGCGGGAGAAGAGGCAGGCGGTTATTCGGACGTATTTACCGCGGCAAAGCACATGGGCAAGCTTAAAGACGTTGAGTATATGCCGATTAAGGAAAACTCCGATATATACGATAAGCTGTTCTGTGAGTATTCTCTGCTTCAGGACTACTTTGCAAAACAAAACGACGTAATGAAGCGCCTTAAGAAGATAAAGCATGAGGAAAGAAAGGCTTAAAAACGTTGTTGCCGAAATCGGTGTTTTAAGCTATAATTATTAAAGAGTTTTATGTGCGTAAGCAGTAAAACATAAATAAAAACTATAATAAAGGCGGTATTAATTATGTTAAGAGGAATTCCGGATTGTTTATCCCCCGAGCTTTTGAAGGTTTTATCGGAGATGGGCCACGGCGACACTATAGTTATAGCGGACGCTTTCTATCCCTCCGCAAATCTTGCAAAAAAGGCTGACGGCATACTCGTAAGAGCAGATGCTGTTCCCGCTACTCAGCTTTTAGACGCTATTTTACAGTTCTTCCCGTTAGATGAGTCCGAAGCGGAGCCCGGCTGCCCGCCCTGCCCGGTTATGATCATGGATCTTCAGGATTGCGATAAGGGCAAGGTTGAAACTCCTATTTGGGACGAATACAAGGCTATCGTAAGAAAGTGGGACAAGAGAGGCGACGACTGCGTAGGCATGATCGACAGATTTGCGTTCTATGAGGCGGCTAACACCGCTTACGCTACAATAGCTACGGGCGAGAAGGCTCTTTACGGCTGCCTTATCTTAAGAAAAGGCTGCAAGTAAGCTATAAGATTTAATAAATGAAAAACGCGCCGAAAAGCGCGTTTTTTTGTATACGGAATCTGCGGGCAGCCGCATGACAGGAAAGCTTGAGAGGCGATAAAATCCTCCAAAACAACTTGGCGCTCAATTATAAGCACTATATAGTGCAGCTAAAATTGCAAATACTTTATTAAGAGTACGCATGGAAATACATAGAGAAAATTGAGAGGAAATTTGTCGTGACAATAAAAGTCTGCGCCGAGCTTCGTGAGATATTTAAAGGGAAAGGAAAGCCAAACGCTATTGCCGTTTTTTAGGCAATATGCGGATGCGGCGGCATAAGAGCTGTGTCGGAAGATGAGCGCACCTGTGCTTTACGGGGGTGACTTATTTATACAAATGTATGTATAAATATCACAATATATACATAAATATAGACTCTTATTATGCTTTGCGAGCGTAAAAAAGGACGTGACGAAAAAATATTGTATTCTTCAAATTTTTGATTAAAAAAACTCTTTAAGGAGCGGGCATTATATAAAAACAAAAATAAACAATTGACATAATTTCTGTAATAATAATACAATAGTATAATAATTCTCTAAAATAAGGTGAAAAAAGCTACAAACCAATACATTTTAGAATAAATTTGGCATTTAAGTAAAAAATAATATAAAAAAATTTTTTTATATTGCGCCCGGATTTAAGAGTAAATTTGCTGCGTTTTGCCCCGTAGTGAACGCTATCGGCGAAGGATAACCGTCAAATGGTTGAAAAAGCTTTTATTACTTGATTTTTCGGGGTAAAAATGTTATAATTAAAACGTCGTGCGAAATAAAAAGCGATGCTGAAATCAGTATGTAATAAAGCCGTAATCAACAAACTTAAAACGGTTTTATATTTAATAAAAATGTAATCATAACAAAAGGAATCATAATATATCATGTTAGTTAATAGCTGATATGAAAATGATGATTTTGATGTTTGACGGGAGATAAAACGTGATAGAAGTTAAAGGCATAAGCAAGCAATACGGCAATAAGGTTGCAATAAGCGACGTTTCCTTTACTGTTGAGAACGGACAAATATTAGGTTTATTGGGAAGAAACGGCGCTGGAAAATCCACAACCATGAATATAATAACCGGCTATATCTCCTGTGACAGCGGCGAGGTTAAAATAGACGGCTACGATATATTAAAGCAGCCGGAGCAAGCAAAGAGCAGGCTGGGATATCTTCCGGAGATACCTCCCGTATATCCCGAGATGACGGTTACGGAATATCTGAAGTTTGCCTGCAAGCTTATGAGAGTGCCTAAAAAAGAGATTGATTCTCAGGTTGAAGAAATCTTAAAAATGGTGGGAATAGACAACGTTGCGCAAAGGCTTATAGGCAATCTTTCAAAAGGCTATCGCCAAAGAGTGGGACTTGCAAAGGCGCTTTGCGGAAATCCGGACACCATTATTTTAGACGAGCCCACAGTAGGTCTTGATCCTAAGCAGATTGTGGAAATCCGCCAGACGATAAAAGAACTCGGAAAAACGCATACTATAGTGATTTCCTCACATCTTCTTTCGGAGATTGCGGATATATGCACGCACGTTGTAATAATACATAACGGCAGAGTCGTTGCGAACGACAGCTTAAGCAGCATTGTTAAAGATACGAGCGAGACGGATTTGATAACGCTCGAAGTAAGAGGAGAGGCGGACGAAAGCTTCTTTAAAATGCTTAGCGAAATAAAGGGCGTTAAAGACGTAAACGTAAAATATAAAGACGGCTTAAAGGCGCGCGTGGAATTAGAAGCGGCGGGCGGAGAAGATATTACCGAGGCTGTTTTTGACGCAGCAATAAAAAAAGGTCTTAAGTTAACGGAATTAAGAAGCGACGACCTCACGCTTGAGGATGTGTTTATAAAGCTTACCGAAGAAAAAGAAGAGCGAGAGATACAGCTTGCAAAGACTCACGGAAAGCAAAGGGAAAGCGAGGCATAAAAGCAATAATGAGAGCGATTGCCGCTAAGGAATTGGAATCATACTACAATACGATGACGGGCTATGTCTACATGGCGATATGTCTTCTTGTCTGCGGAATATTTTTTGCCTCCGAAAATATAAGAGGAGGTTCCGCAAGCTTTTTAGGGGTTGTTTCCGCTATAAGCTACGTGCTTATTCTTATAACGCCCATACTTACCATGAAAAGCTTTGCGGAGGAAAAAAAGAGCAAGACTGATCAAATGTATTTAACTGCGCCTATCTCAATAACAAAGGTTGTGCTCGGCAAATACTTTGCGGCGCTTGCCGTGCTTCTGATAACGCTTGTGATATCGTTCATTTTTCCTGCGATACTCTACTTTTTCGGAAAGCCGTATATAGGAGAGATACTTCTCGGTTATCTCGGGATAATACTTATAGGCGGCGCGTTTATAGCGATAGGAATATTTATTTCATCAATATCGGTTAATCAGCTTTCAGCGTGCGTTTCCACGCTCGGCATACTGCTGTTTTTATGGCTTATGGATACGATCGTACCCTCCCTTTCAAACCCGGTTTTGACGAAGGTATATCTTTCCGTTTCGCTTTACAACCAGTTTAACAATTTCCAGACGGGAGTACTAAGCATTTCTTCGATAGTTTACTTCCTGACGCTTATATGTCTGTGCCTCTTCTTTACGGTTAAGTCCATTGAAAAAAGAAGATGGAGCAAGGGCTGAGAACGTATTTTAAGGAGCAACCGAAAGAATGACTTCTAAAGATAATAAAACAAAGGTGAATAACGAAGCGGCGCAGAATGAAGTTAAGTTAAAGGAAAGCAGCCGCAGACGTACTTACAGAATAGTATCCATAGTAACTGTAATTGTAGTTGCTCTTGCGGCGGTGGGTATAAACATTCTCATGTATTTTGCCGCAGACGAATTTAACTTGAATATTGACGTTTCCAACAGAAAGCTTTATTCTGTTTCGGACGAATCGAAAAAAATAATAGACGGACTTGATACGGACGTATATATATATTCTCTTTACAAAACGGGCAGCGAGGACGCATATGTAACTCCCTTGTTAAAGAATTACGATGCGTATTCCGATAAAGTTCATTTTGAGAATGTTGACCCGACGTTAAACCCCGGCTTTACGACGAAGTACGATCCGGACGGAAACGGAATTGCAACGGGCTCCGTAATAGTAACAAATGCGGACGCTTCATTATATAAGGTTCTTACGGTCTACGATATGTATTCTTTCAGCTCGGATTACACCTCGATTTATTCTTTCAGGGCCGAGCAGAGGATAACGACGGCAATAAAATATATTATGACGGGAAAAACCTACGGTCTGCGCTTTTTAACGGGTCATGACGAAGATTCTCTTTCAACATTAGGCACCCTTGCGACGGATCTTGCGGGACTCGGATATGATATTTCAGTATACGACGCTTCAACGACAGAGAAGCTTGACCCGGCTTATGACACGCTTATAGTTGCGGCTCCCAAGAGCGACCTTTCTTCGGAGGAGTACGACAACATAAAGTCGTTCTTAACCGAGGGCGGAAGCGCGGTGTTCCTGTTAAGCTATTCGTTTGTAGACAATTCAGGAACGAATCAGATTGTCAGAGATGACCTTGACAACTTTAACTCGCTTTTGATGATGTATAATGTTTCCGTAAACAGGAACCTTATCATCGGCGGGAACGACAAATACATTTACGGAAATCAGCTTTCGCTTATACCTACAATGTATCAGCACGGTATAACGAATTCTATTATAAGCGCAGGTGAAACCCAGCTTATGGCGGACTGCTCAAGCATAAAGATTACCGACAGCAGCACTGCGGCGGGACTTATTTGGACAGACTCGGAAACATGGGCTAAGGATCTTACCGGAAACGTAATCACTGTAGAAAAGAGCTCGGAAGACGAAACGGGTCCGTTTATAATCGGCGCAGTTGCGATGGCAGGCGAGTCCAAAATTGCGGTTTATTCTTCAACCTCGTTTGTAAGATCTACTTCAACGGGAATAGGAAGAGCCGGCAACAGAGACCTTTTCGTCAACACCTTAAGCGTTCTCGCAAAGGAAGACGATACCGTAAACGTTGAGGCTAAGAGCCTTGAAGCGGGCAGCATGGAATTCAGCGGAAATTCACAGGCTACGCTTATGGAGATTATCGTTATTGCGGTAATTCCCGCAGCGATAATGATTGCCGGAATAATCGTTTGGGTAAAGAGAAAACGCAGGTAATTATGACTAAAAAAAGTATTATAACGCTGTGCGTCGCCCTTGCGGCAATGCTGGTTATAGGCGCAGTGCTGGGGATACTCTTAAGCACTAAGAATAAAGAATATAAAGACGAACAAAACGCTTCCAGTCTTATAGTGATAAACGAGGTTTCGCAGTCCGACGTAAACGAAATAAGCTTTACGTGGAAGGACGGCGAGAGCAGAGGATTTATAAGAACGGACGGCAAGTGGAAGAGTACAGACACGCAGGGCGAGGTGGATCAGTCCTCGGTAAATCTTGCGGTAACGTATATGAGTAACGTATATGCGCAATCGGTTATAAGTGAAGATTTCGGCTCTCTTAACGCAAAAGACTATTCGCTAGACCCGCCGGAGCTTACGGTTAAGGTAACAGCGGGAGAAAAAGAGTATGAATACGGCTTTGGCTGCCTGTCGGCGGCAAAGGATGGCATATACTTTAAATCAAGCACCGATAACAGGCTGTATCTCTTCAGTTTGGAGAATTACAACTCTATTTTGAAGGGTGCGGAGGCTTTAAGCGATCTTACCATAGATATTGACGCCGCAAACCTAACCTACATAGAGTTTGTAAGGTCGACGGGAGTGAGAACCCCTGTTATAATGGAAAATGAAAATGTTTTGGGAACGCAGGTGTGGGAAATAAAGTCCCCGTATACGTCATATGCCAATACGACGCTGGTAAGCTCTGTAATAGGAATGTTTACCCCCTGTTCTTTCCATAGAGAGATAGCAGAAAAAGACGACGGAAGCTACGGCTTTACCGAAGAAAGCGGATATATTCTTTTAAAGGACGCTTCAAATAAAGAGCTTAAATTGTTATTCGGGTCGGTTTCAGACGCAGAGAACGACAGATATTACTGCAAAATTGACGGAGAAGAGAAGGTTTACGAGACTTTCGGCGGCTGGTCAAATCTGCTGAAGATGGATCTTGAAAACAGCATAATGTCAACGCCTTTTCCCATAACCGAGGGCAACGACGTTACGGTAACGCTTAAGTACGGAAATAACAGTTACGAGCTTAAAGAAAACAGCGGAAAATATACGGTTAATTCCGTAAGCGTAGCAGAAGAAAACGCTTTAAAGATTTATTCGTATTTAAGCACCTTAAGCGTAAAGGGCGCTCTTATCTGTGAAAATAATTTGCAGCAAAGCATAGGCGAAATAAGCTTTTCCAAAAACGGAGATACTGAAACATACACAATGTATCTTTACAAAAACGGCTATATAGCCCTTTCGTTAGACGGAGGAAAAACGCTTGCGGCATATATCGATAAAGCGAATATCGACGAGCTTAAAATAGCTTTCGAGGCGCTTATAAATAACTAACGGTGACTAAGCCACGTGCGCAATTATGCGGTTTTGGGATATTGACCGCAACGCTGCACTGACGCTATCACATATATACTACACTATATACTATATTATGGAGGAAGATTATAATGAAGAAAATTGTTGTATTATTGCTCTGCCTCGTAATGGTAGTTTCCGTAATCGGTATTACGGCTTGCTCCAACAACGAGACTCCTCAGCCTTCAGCTAGCGCTGAAAACTCCGGCGACGAGAATAACGGCGGAGACGCTCCTGCCGGCGGCACTCTTTATGACGCTGTTATCGCTGCAGGTAACACCTACACTCTCGGTACAGCAGTTAAAGCAGTATGTATCGGCTGGTTTGACAGAATGGCTGAGGGCGTTAAGTCCTTCGCTGACAAGACCGGTTCCGACGCTTACCTTGACGGCCCCGCTGAGACAGACGCAGCTGCACAGAACAACATCATTCAGGACATGATCGCTCAGGGCGCTGACGGCCTCTGCATCGTTCCTTTCTCTGCTGAAGCTTGCGAGCCTGTTTTAAAGGACGCTATGGATAAGGGTATCGTAGTTATCGCTCACGAGGCTGACCAGATGGAAAACTGCGATTTCGATATCGAAGCTCTTGATAACGAAGCTTACGGCGCTGCTCTTATGGACGCACTTGCTGAGGGCATGGGCGAAGAAGGTAAGTACATCACCACCGTTGGTGCTGTAACTTCTACTTCTCAGTGCCAGTGGGAAGAAGGCGGCTACAACAAGCAGCAGTCCGCATACCCCAACATGGAAGCTGTTGAGAGAAAGCTCGAGACCGGCGACTCTCAGGATACCGCTAAGCAGATCATGGCTGAAATGTTAAAGAAGTACCCCGACCTTGCTGGTTTCCAGGGCGCTACCTCTCAGGACGCTCCCGGAGCTGCTCAGGCAGTTGAAGAAGCAGGTCTTCTCGGTAAGGTAACCGTAGTTGGTACTTCCATGCCTTCTATCTCCAGCAAATTCATGGAGTCCGGCTCTATGGTAGCTATGGCTTGCTGGGATCCCGCTGCTGCAGGTGAGGCTATGAACGTTCTTGCTGCTACTATCTTAAACGGCAACAAAGATACTATCAAAGTCGGCGCTGACATCGGTGTTACCGGTTACAACAGCATTCAGCTCAACCCCAACAGATCTGACGCTGAGAACCCCGAGAAGTATCTCCAGTGCGACGCTATGATCCTCATCACGTCCGCTGAGCAGATGGCTGACTATCCGTTCTAATTTTTAGAGGATAACAAATTATTAATATCCCGATTTCACGCAAGTGAATTTTAAGGGGGAATTGCGCAAATGCGCAGTTTCCCCGATAATCCCCTCCATGAAAGATGAAGACTTTGAGCGGGAAGAAAATTTATTTGAGATTATAAAATTTATCATGTTGTCATGAAATTTACTATATAGAAAGGTCAGTACAATGGGTGTTTTCCTTAGTGTAAACAATATTTCAAAATCGTTTGCCGGCGTTAAAGCGTTAAAGAAAATAAACTTAACGTTGAACGAGGGAGAAGTTCGCTGCCTTGTTGGTGAAAACGGCTGCGGCAAATCTACATTAATAAAGATAATATCCGGAGTTTATACGCCTGATGAAGGTTCCGGAGAAATTGTAATAGGCGGAAAGTCTTATCAGAAGCTTACGCCTAACGAAGCTATTAAGAACGGCATTCAGGTAATTTATCAGGATTTCTCGATTTTCCCCAACCTTTCGGTTGCTGAAAATATCGCTCTTAACACTTTAAGAACGCAGAAAAAGAAGACTGTTAAATGGAATACCTTGAGAAAGATAGCTCAGGCGGCTTTAGATAACGTAGGCGTTAAAATGGATCTCTATGAGAAGGTTGAGAAGCTTTCCGTTGCGGATAAGCAGCTTGTTGCCATCTGCAGAGCCATTAATCAGGACGCTAAACTTATCGTTCTTGACGAGCCTACAACTGCGCTTACGAAGAAAGAGGTTGAAAGACTTTTAGATATTATCCGCGAGCTTAAATCCAGAGGCATTGCAATCATATTCGTTACTCATAAGCTTGACGAGGTTATAGAGGTTTCCGATACCGTTTCAATTGTAAGAAACGGTGAGAACGTTATTGACGGACCCATAAGCGAGTTCGATATGACAAAATTCTCTTACTACATGACGGGTAAAGAGATAGTTGACGTTCAGTTTGATCAGCAGTTAAAAGACGGCGAAGAGCTTTTAAGACTTGAACACTTAACGTTAAAAGACGGCTTTGCAGATATTTCCTTTAAGCTTAACAGAGGCGAAATCATTGCGGTTACGGGTCTTCTCGGTTCAGGAAGAACGGAGCTTGCTCAGGCGCTTTTCGGTCAGTATAAAACTACCGGCGGAAAGCTCTTTGTACGCGGCAAAGAGGTTCACTTTAAGAGCATAAACGATGCTATTAAGGCGCACATAGGCTATGTTCCCGAAGACAGAAACACGGAGGGTCTTTTCCTTACGCGCTCTATAGCAGACAATATCGGAGTTACGGTTCTTGACAGATATAAGAAGCCCATGAACATTATTGACAGAAAGAAAATCAAGGGTGTTGCGGATGAATGGGTAGGAAAATTAAGAATTAAGACTCCCGATTCCAATAATGTAATTACCACTCTTTCCGGCGGTAACGCACAGAGAGTTGCAATCGGCAAATGGCTTGCCAACGATCCTCAGATTCTTATATTAAACGGACCTACCGTAGGTGTTGATATAGGATCTAAGGCTGAGATACATAAGATATTAAGAGAGTTTGCAAACCAGGGCATGGGCGTTATAATCATTTCCGATGACCTTCCTGAGGTTCTTACAAACTGTAACAGAGTTCTTGTAATGAAGCATGGCAGAATTGTCGGAGAGTTTAACACCTCTGAGACTAACGAGGCTGCTCTTGCTCAGATTCTCAGCTAATACGGTGAAAGGAAGTTTACTGCAATGAAAGAAAGATTACATAGATTAGTAAGGTATAACGAGTTCTATGTCGCTCTCGTTATCGTATTGATATGTGTTGTGATTACCTGCATTTCACCTGTATTTGCAACACTTTACAGCGCATTTGATATTATAAGAGCAAGCATTAAGCCTCTTATATGGTCAATAGGTATGTATGTGGTTATTGTAGCGGGCGGCTTTGACCTTTCGCTTGCCGGCATATCCGCATTCTCCATGTTCACAACCACTAAGATTTTAACATCAGTAGGTTACGAAGGAAACGTTGTCCTCGCTTACGTTATGTCCGCAGCTTTCGGTCTTATGCTCGGCGTGATGAACGGACTTTTGGTTGCAAACCTCAAGGTTCCTGCAATGATAGTAACCTTGGGTACAAATAACCTAATAAACGGAATATTGTTGTTCTTTATCGGCAGCCGTGAGATTTCCGCGGTTCCTCAGGGATATATGACGGCAGGCAGAAGCTACCTTGCAACTGCTTTTGACTCAACCGGAAAATCTTCGGTTATACCTGTGACAATACTTATTGCACTGGGACTTTTGGTGCTGACGTTCTTCTTGATGAAGTACACTATGCTGGGACGTAATATTTTCGCAATCGGCGGAGACCAGTCTTCCGCTGAGCGCTGCGGTATTAACGTAAAGAAGACTACCGTATTCGTATATGCTTATGCCGGCTTTATCTTCGGTATCGCAGGAATGGTTCAGACGGTTATGAACTTAAACTGCAACCCTGTTGAGCTTTCCGGTATGGAAATGACGATTATCGCAATGGTAGTTATCGGCGGCGCAAGAATAGGCGGCGGTCATGGCAGCCTTACGGGTACCGTTCTCGGCGTATTGTTAATAACTATAATACAGAACAGCTTGAACCTTATCGGAATACCTTCCTTCTGGCAGAGATTCTTTACGGGTATGGTAATAGTAATCGGTGCAAGCGTTACCGCATACCAGGCGCTTTCGGAGAGCAAGAAGCTCCACGTTAAGGTTTCGGAGATTCCGGGTAAATAAGGAGGAGCAGCAATGAATACAGAAAAGAAAACTAATAAATTTTCGCTTTTTATTTCTAAAAACAGCGGCAATGTTGCACTTTTTATCTTCATGGTCGTAATGTTTTTCGCAATGGGCTTGATAAAGCCGTCTGCATATTTTAAAGTAAACAGCTTTAGCTCTATGCTTTCGCAGATAACTGACGTCGGCATTATTGCCTTAGGAACTATGCTTCCCATAATTTCCGGCGGTTTTGACCTTTCGATGGTCGGCGCAGGAAACCTTTCGGGAATAATCGCTTCCTACCTCATTATTTCTATGACCGGCGGCTCTGAACAGGGCGGCTTCGGCGCTATGATAGTCGGACTTCTCGTAGCGATAGTAGTCGGTATGCTTTGCGGTTATATTAACGGTCTTATAATATCGACCTTCAACACGCCTCCTATGATAGTAACGTTAGGAACGAGCTACGTATATATGGGAATTGCCATTATACTCACCGAAGGTGCGGCAATAACCGGCTTCCCGACGATGATGAGCGCATGGACTTCCATAACTCTTCTCGGATTTATTCCGCTTCCCTTCCTGTTCTTCGTAGTTGTTGCCGCCGTTGTATGGTATCTTCTTTCCAAGACTCCTTACGGTGAGAAGTTAATCATGGTTGGTTCCAACAAGGTTGCTGCTGAATTTTCCGGCATAAACGTTGGAAGAGTTTTAAGAGAAACTTACACCATTTCCGGCATACTTGCTTCCATAGCATGCTTTATCATGTACTGTAACTCCAACCAGGCAAAGGCTGACTACGGCACATCTTATACCCTTCAGTCTATAATGTGCGCTGGATTGGGAGGAACAGACCCCAACGGCGGAAAAGGTTCTGTTATGGGTGTAGTTTTTGCACTCTTTGCAATGCAGTTCATGTCCTCCGGAATGAACAGCTTGAGAATGACTAACGGTACTTTCTTAAGACAGATTATTTGGGGCGCGGCGCTTCTTGCGGTAATTGCAATTAACGTTATTACGGCAAAAGTTAAGGCTACAAAGGCTCATAAGAAGGCTGTTCAGGCATAAGTTAAAAACCAAAGGGAATTCCGCTTGTTTTCGGGATTCCCTTTTTATTATGTTCACAGAAAATACGCATTGGCAGGCTAATATAAAAAGTGGTTTAATGAATTTATTTATGTTGAGGTGCGCAATATGCTTGAGGTAAAAAACCTCGTCAAAAAATACGGGGAACATTATGCCGTTAACAATTTAAGCTTTACGGTTGAAGACGGTCAGATTTACGGATTTTTAGGACCTAACGGCGCAGGAAAATCCACTACTATGAATATTATTACGGGCTATATCGGCTCTACGTCCGGTACGGTTCTTATTGACGGAATAGATATAACTGAAGAGCCGGAAAAGGCAAAATCTCTTATAGGGTACTTGCCGGAAATACCGCCGCTTTATACGGATATGGAAGTCGAAAAATATCTGTTGTTTGCTGCGGAGCTTAAAAGAGTGCCTAAAGAGAAGATTAAGGAGCAGGTTGAAAGAGTAATCGAGCTTACTAATCTTACTTCTATGCGAAGAAGAATGATTGCTAATTTATCAAAGGGCTATAGGCAGAGAGTGGGTCTTGCACAGGCGATTTTAGGCTCGCCCAAGCTTATAATTTTAGACGAGCCGACGGTTGGTCTTGATCCTATGCAGATAATAGAGATACGAAATCTCGTAAAAGAGCTCTCAAAGGAACATACCGTCATTTTGAGCTCGCACATATTATCGGAAATAGAGGCGGTTTGCGACCACGTGCTGATAATTAACAAAGGAAAGCTCGTGCTTTGCGATTCGCTTAAAAATATAGAAAAGGGCTTCATGGGGAAAAAAAGAATACGACTTATAACTACGGCTGAAAGGCAAAAAGTTTTGGAGCTTTTAAAGGAAATTCCGGAAATAGAAAGCGCCGAATATGCTTTAGACTCTGAAAGCAACTTGGAAGTGACGCTTATTTACCCTAAGGACGCGGATATTAGAGAAAAGC
>CAKSBK010000001.1 GCA_934438035.1 uncultured Christensenellaceae bacterium | reverse complement strand
CGAATCCTCGTATTCCTGATCATTGGCGCTATTCTTGGCGTCATTTTCCCGAACATGGATGGCACTTCGCCCATCGCGGGCATCACCATTCTTGGCAGCCTGTTCGTTGGCGCCCTGAAGGCTGTGGCTCCTATTCTGGTTTTCTTCCTGGTTATTGCCGCCTTGGCGAATGCCCATGCCGATGGATCGATGAAGACCATCATCATTATGTATGTGTTCGGCACGTTCATCTCGGCGCTGGTTGCCGTTATCGCGTCTCAGCTGTTCCCCATCGAGCTTACCCTTTCGGGCGTTGAGGCTGCCGAGAAGGCGGCGCCTTCGGGCATTACCGAGGTTCTTGAGACGCTGCTCATGAATGTTGTCGCGAACCCTGTCGATTCGCTCGCCAACGCGAATTACCTGGGCATTCTTGCATGGGGCATTTTGATTGGCGTTGCGTTGCGTGCTGCGACCGAGGCTACCAAGGCTGTTTTCACGAACATCTCCGACGCTATCGCAACGGTCGTACGCTGGATCATCAGCTTCGCTCCGTTCGGCATTTTCGGCTTGGTCTACGATGCGGTTTCCACCAACGGCATCGAGATTTTCACCGAGTATGGTTTGCTTTTGGCCGTACTCGTGGGCTGTATGTTCTTCGTCGCGCTTGTCGCCTACCCCATCATGATTGGCGTTATTGCCAAGACGAACCCCTACCCGCTCGTTCTTCGTTGCCTGCGCGAATCTGGCCTTACCGCGTTCTTTACTCGCAGCTCCGCCGCGAACATTCCGGTGAACATGACGCTGTGCCAGAAGCTGCACCTCAACAAAGACACTTACGGCGTTTCCATTCCGCTGGGCGCGACCATCAATATGGGCGGTGCTGCGGTGACCATTACCGTTATGGCGCTCGCCGCGGCTAACACGCTGGGTATTTCGGTCGACATTCCGACTGCGGTTATTCTCTCGGTGCTCGCTGCCGTGTCTGCGTGCGGCGCTTCAGGCGTCGCTGGCGGCTCCCTGCTGCTTATTCCCCTGGCTTGCTCGCTGTTCGGCATTCCGAACGACATCGCGATGCAGGTTGTCGGCGTTGGCTTCATCATCGGCGTTATTCAGGACTCCTGCGAGACTGCCTTGAATTCTGCTTCCGACGTTATGTTTACCGCCGCTTCTGAATTCCGCAATATGGCTAAGGCTGGCCAGACGGTCGATCCCAAGACGTGGGATAAATAAGATTCGCATACGCGCAATCGATTACAGAGCCACCCTACGGGGTGGCTCTTTTCTTGTTGCCTGGTCTTCGCTCTGCCGCATGCTCATTGACGCGTTGCTGAAATATATAAAGCTTCGAGGTCATGAGTGATGGCGTGATTTCGTTTGGCGGTTTAGTGTTTGCGTGACCTTTGCGAGGCAGCGTTTCGAGAATGAAAAGATGCGGGCATTCATCTGGGGCAAACTCGAACGCGCTTACGGATTTCGAATGCAGCCTCTTCCGCCCAGACGATGCGATATTGCATGGCGTCGGTGTTCGTTTTTTCGATTTCGAACTAAACGCCGTCAAGCGAGCGCATAGCGAAGCTCGTAGGGCGAAGCGGTAGCGAGCTGTGTCGAGCGATATCGCGCAGTCTGGGCGGAAGAGGCGGGGATATGAGAAAGCCGCCCCGAAGGGCGGCTTTCAGGCAAGCTTGTCTACGATTCGAGCTAGTCGACGTCGATCTTGCAGACCCAGCCGTGCTTGTCTTCCAGAGCGCCATCTTGAATGCCCGTGAGGGTTTCGCGAAGCTTCTTCATCACGGGACCGATTTCGTCTTTGCCATTCGGGAAGGTGACCTCCTCATTGGCGCCATAGACCTTGTTGTCGATCTGACCGACAGGGGAAATAACGGCGGCGGTTCCGCACAGGCCGCATTCGACGAATGCGCCAGAAGCGACTTCAGCCCACTCGACGAAGCGCTCTTCGACGTTCATGCCGAGGTCTTTGGCGACCTGTACGAGCGAGCGGCGCGTGATGGAGGGCAGAATCGAGTCGGTGTGCGACTTCGGCACAACGAGCGTGCCATCGCCCTTGACGAACAGCACGTTTGCTCCGCCGGTTTCCTCAACATAGGTGCGCGTCTCGGAATCAAGGTACAGGTTCTCGGCATAGCCCTGGCGATGCGCTTCCATGATGGGGCGCAACGACATGGCGTAGTTCAGGCCAGCCTTGATGTTGCCGGTGCCGTGTGGGGCAGCGCGGTCGTATTCAGAAATGCGAATCGTGATTGGCTTCAAGCCGCCCTTGAAGTAAGGCCCGACGGGAGTTACCAAGATGCGGAACTGGTATTCCGGTGCGGGAGCAACGCCGATAACCTCGCCAGAGCCAATCATGAACGGGCGAACATACAGCGTGGCGCCAGAGCCAAACGGCGGGACCCACGCAGCGTTCGCCTTCACAACCTGCTTCACGGCTTCAATGAAACGCTCTTGCGGGAAGCCGGGCATCTCGAGACGCTGGGCGGAGTTGTACATGCGCTCAGCATTCATATCGGGGCGGAAACATACAATGGAGCCATCTTCGGTGGTATATGCCTTGAGGCCCTCGAAGACCTCCTGGCAATAATGAAAAATGCCAGCGCACTCGGAAAGGTGGATTTCATGATCGGCAGTAAGGCCGCCTTCGTCCCATTCGCCGTCTTTCCAATTGGCGACATAGCTATAGTCGGTTTTGCGGTAGCCGAAATCGAGGCTGCCCCAGTCAAGGTCTTTCTTCTCGACTGTCATGGTTGCTCCTTCAACACGTACGTTCAATATGTCTCTACTTTACACCCGCGCACTGTCGCATGCTAAAGTCTTTTGGCTATTGGCGGCTCAATCCATGTAAATGTTAGACGAATTAACATGGTCGAAACAATCGTATATGAAATATGGGTTGCGGGGCGTTTCGGCGAAATTATTCACCATAGGAAACTTTCTTTCGAAAAAGTGTTGACACGGGTTAACTTAGCCTGTATAAACTTACCCGTGGTTAACATCCACCTTGAAAGCGACCGAGACGCTGGGCGGGCACCCCCTTTCCGCTCAGCATATCGGACTCGTAGAAGCCTTCTCTTCCTTCGCTTCTTCAACGATTCGCTAACTCGAGAGGCGGGCGGCGCCACGCGCCCCACCCCCTTGGCGCACTGCCGCCCCGCCCATTCCCCGGATGTTGCCCTTAACTTGTTTATCCGTAAGGCGAATGGCCTCTGCCCCACCCCCTTGGCATGCCATCTCGCCACTCTCCTTAGGGCAATAAGGAGCACTGACAAGGAACGCCGCTCAATTGAGCGGCGTTCCTGCGCTAAGAACCTTGCGGCGCGATTGGGTTGAATTGGCGCGCTTCATCCGCCGGCCGTGTTGGGGCTTTCTGCTTCGGCCGCGATGAAAAATCTCCGTTTCGACCGTGATTGGGTTCTGTGCCCCACCGTGATTCGGGCTCCACTCACAACCGGGGTTGGGGTTCGCTTCCTAACCGCGTGTGGGATCGAACTTGCGATTCATCATGCGGCTCGACATGGGCAATTCTTGTTCAATCGCGCATGGGACCGACGCCTCCAATCACGCATGGGTCGAGGCTTCCAACCGCAATACATGCTTCATGTTCAGATGCCGTTCGGCGTATCATGCTTAAACTTTGCTGGAGCTTTATGCTCTATAACCATGCTTCGTGATCGAGCCTTTCTAGCAGGAGGCTCTATGTCTCTACCACGCTCGGAAATCTAGGCCTCAATCATGAATTTCTTAATTCCCGCGCGCCATTGCGCTTTGCTGCCGCCTTTGACGGCCGCTCGAGCCGCTTTCGCGTCTACGACAACGCTCCCAGCTAAACCGTTCACGCCGCGTTCGAAGAAAACTTGTGCGGGCACGACGCTCGGGCCCAGAACGTACAGCTTCGACTCGCGAGAGAGTTCCAGCAGGCGTGGCATCGTCTTGTTGGTGAGCGTTGTTCCCGTTACGAACACGTAGTCTTGCTCGGGCAAGATGTATTCGCATGCGGGGTCGGGCGTATCGGTGGGCGACGTGCAATTGCGCTCAAGCACTGTTACTTGGGCAACTTTGCGCATTTCATCGACGTTCGGAAAATGACCCACGACGGCAACCTTACGGCCCGTATAGTGCCCCTTCAATCGATGGAAGGGGTTGTTCACATCGCCGCTTTCCGCAACGTCCTTGTCGATTGTGCCACCAAGGGACTCAATGGCATCGGGGGTCGCATAATAGGCATTGATCGCCGCGACCCCAAGGCTCGCTTCGAGCCAGTTCCATGATTTGGCCAATGCTGCAAGCGTTTTAAGGTCGACGTCAACGGGACTTTGCTTGAATCGGCTTTTGCCGCCTCCACGCACCGTTTTGGCGATGCCCATGCCGCAATCGGCCACGATGTATGTCCAATGCGCGCCAAGGCAGTAATCGTGCACGGTGATGCCCGAGGGCATGGCGTCAATCAGCTCATCGTAAAGGGACCAAGCGGACATGAGGGCTCCTATTTTCGTATGTTGCGTTCCTTTAAGGCAAGCGACAGCTGCGTGTGGGGTTCTTGCTGAAAAACGGGGTCGAATGTGGCATTTTTCAACCGCATTGTTTCCTTTCGAAAAGTACCCACGCATCTGACCTGGGATTTTCGTTAGGCTTCTTCCGACCGTCATTCGAATGATGAAACTATAGCGAACTGAATGCCACATTCGAGGGCATTTTTGAGCAAAACCCAGAATCGAAGTCGGAGCTTAAACGAATCATGGCCGCCCCGAAGGACGACCATGATGAAAGGCTAGGTTACGCTTGTCTGAAGTCTGTTCGTTGCGGATTAACCAACACAAGCGGACTCTTCGCGAGGCCGATGCAGGTTCACCGCGATGCCACGACGCTAGAGCAGGTTCTTCACGATGTGCTTTGCCGCGGTACGGCCGCAGAACAGTGCGTTTGCCTGACAAGTACCGTTGCCATAGACCTCGCCGTCCCAGCCGCTCGTGCAAACGCCTGCAGCGTAGAGGCCAGCGATGGGCTTATAGCGATCGTCGACGACCTGGGCGTTGGTATTGATGCGAATGCCGCCCGAGGTGTTCAACATGCCCGAGGAAATGCGGAAGGCGTAGAACGGCGCGGTCGCGATGGGCCACATGTTTTCTGACTCTTTACCCCATTCGGCATCGGTACCCGTGTTGTACTTCTCGATTTCGTCGGCCAAGTTATCGGCATCGACGCCAATTTTCTTGGCGAGATCGGCGATGGTATCGGCCTTAAAGCACTCGTCGTTGCCAGAGACCGCCTTGTCGACTTCGTCCTGCAGGCCATCGATTGCGTTGCCTACGAGCTTGTCGGCGAAGCCGGAGTAATGACGCTGGCAGCCGCCTTCGGCGTATTTCTGAATGCCGTCGGCGTCGACGATTGACCATACGCTACCCTGAGTTTCAACAACCTTGCCAGAAACGGCGGTCGAAGAAATGTTCTCGTTCATGAAGCGTAGACCATCCTGGTTCACCCAGAAATTGCTCGGCTGCATGGCGACGCATACGCCAAGGGCGCTGTCATAGCTGAAATCTTTCACGTTATTGAACAGGGAATCGACCGTGAGGTGATTCGCGCGGCCGTGGGCGGTCTGCTCTGCCATCAGGTGGCCGTCACCGTCTTGGCCCTGGCCCCAGCCAATCGTCTTATCGAGGTCTTGGCTCGTGTAGTCGGCGAGCAGGGTCTTGTTCGTGGACATGCCGCCCGTTGCGAGCACGACGGCCTTGGCCTTGTAATCGACGTATTTGCCGTCCTTCGTCTTGGCGCGCACGCCTTCTACCGTGTATTCATCGGAAAGCAACAGCTGCGTCGCCGGAGTTTCGGTGAGCACCTCGAGGCCGTCTTCCTTTTCAGCGGCAGCAGCGAGCTTCTCAATGGCGATTTTGCCATTGCCGCCCTCGTAGAACGCGGGAGCCTCGCCCTGTTTCGTCCAGCCAACGCCGTGCGTGTCGAACAGCCAGCTAAAGTTTTCCTTCGCGTCACGGAACATGCTGTAAAGAAGCATGGGGTCGCTCACGCCATAGCTGTCGGCCTGCGCGCCTGCGGCTGCTGCGCGAGCTTCTTCTTCGGTGTATTCAAACGGACGTGCGCCTGCCGGGCATTCAGCCATATTGGTGGAGCCGCCGAGCGAATTGTTCTTCTCGAGAAGCACAACGCTCTTCGCGCCTTCCTCAACTGCGGTGAGCGCGGCAGAAAAACCGCCCATGCCGGAACCGACAACGACGATGTCGACTTCTTTGGTCTCGTCGGCCTTCTTGGTGTCGGCGGTAAGCTCAAAAGAAGCGGACCCGAGGTCGCGGGTTTCATCGGCTGCAGCAGCGCTCGTGGCTTCAGCACCCTTCGTTTCGCCCGAAGGCGAGCAGCCCGCAAGGCCCGCGAAAGCAGCGCCAGCGGCAACGACTGCGCCTGCGCCGAGGAACGAACGACGCGACATTCCCTTGGTTTCGATACCCATGATGTATCCTCCCTGATGACATGATTGACAGGCCCCTCGCCTGTCGTCTGGCATGCATCTTGGCATCACCGCTGGAACATTCCATCGATGGGAATTGTCCATTTCCCAAGAAAATAAAAGCAATTCGTATCATCAATTACTGTTGATTTTTTCATCGGATTAAGCAAAAGGCCTGGTAGAAGCCATGGACGAATGCATAGAACGCCAACGTGGGAAAAACGAGCGCTTCGTCGTGATAAAGTACCGTTTACGAAAAGCCGACGCTTGGGAGGGCGGCCTTGGCGCATTCATCGAATCATACGCGCGCGAACAAAGCGTGGTTTCTTGGTTTTGGCCTGTATTGGACATGGGTTTATTTGTCATTTAATTCGGCGACCGTTGTCTCATTTTCCAATGGAGATGAAACGGCCATTACATGGTTGCATATCATTTCGGGCCTCGCGGGGTGCGCGACCTTCGCGGTAGCCATATTCAATCATGGCAGGCTTGAGCGTGCCGGACGTTCGATCAATGTCCTTTGGGCTGCGGCCATGGTGTCGACATTCGGGTCGATGTTCTACGCGACCGAGGTTATTGAGAGCGCTGCTGCGTCGCTTATGCTTGGCGCTCTTTTACCGGGGCTTTCGACTCCCCTGCTCGCACTCGGCTGGGGTGTTTTGTTCTGTACGCTCGACGCCCGCGAGGCTGCTGGGCTCACCGCTGGATCGTTCATGCTTTCGGGTGTGCTCTATGGTCTGATTTCGCTTATTCCCGCGCCGCTCTCGGGCGTGATTGTCGCTTTTTTGCCCCTGCTTTCGGTTTGCATGATGTCGATGTGCCCCAATCGGGGGCCTCATCCCTTTACGCTTCGTTCGCATGCCGCAAAAAACTTAGAGGATGCCAATGCGCTTCGAGACCTTAAAGGCTTGCTGTGCGGCCCGTTTTCATCTCGCGCGCTTGCGGGCATTCTTCTCACCATGGTTGTGAGCGGCGGCCTTCGAACATACACGGGCGTCGAAGCGCCGGCTGTATACCATGACCCCTTTATCGTCGCAGCATCCACATTCGCGATTGCGGCGATTTTCCTCGTGTATAGCCTCTTTTTGCCCCATACAAGCTTAAGGCTCGGACCGCTCTATAGAACGGCGGCGCCACTTTTTGCGCTGGGCGTAGCAGCGCTTACGGTATTCAACGAGCCCGATTCAGCAACGGCGTACTTCGCCGCATCGGCTGGGTCAATGTTCATCGATATGCTTACATGGGTCTTGCTTATTGAAATTGCGCGCTCTTCGAGGCTTTCGGCGCTTTTGGTTTTCGCCGTTGGAAGGTGCGCCATACATACGGGCATGGCGCTCGGCGAAATCGCCGCTCTTGCATTCCCTTCTATGATGGTGGCGTTCTGCGTAAGCTCGATAGTGACGCTCATTGTTATTGCGGGCTTCATGTTCTCGGATCGCGACAATGCGCTCGTGTTTGAGCCAGTTGAAGAGGGCGAGCTCGATGTGGAAACCTGCGAGCCCGATGCGGAAAAACCTGCACAAACTAAGGATGAACGTATTGCCTCGCTCGCCGAGAAGTTCGGTCTCACCGCGCGCGAGACCGAGGTTTTCACGCTGTGGGCCACGGGCCACGGAGCAAAATCGATTGAAGAGAAGCTCGTGCTCTCGTCGGCTACGGTTCGTACCCATATTCGGCATATCTACGAGAAGCTCGACGTGCACAGCCGCGCAGAATTGATTGAACTTCTCGAGAGCCGTCATCGCGCCCCTCGCATGGAGATTCAAAAATAAGCGCCTTTTTGCACGTTAAAATTCGCTACAATCACTCGCGCAGTGAGCAGTTCACCATGCATTCTGGCGTACATCGCGCCCCGCATTTCACAACGTAAGTCCAACTGTTGGGCCTTCGGGCTCGCATGTATCCGCAGCAATGCGGCGCCTTTCGTGCGCTCTAAAAAGGAGTTTTCTGGTATGCAGGGAAAACAATTGACCATGCTCTTAGGAGTTTTGTACGGCGGGGCTTTTTTGGCTGGGTTTAATGAGAACCTCATGAATATGGGCCTTATCGCCATTATGGATGAGTTCGCCATCGGTTCGGTGACGGCGCAGTGGCTCGTAACGGCCTTCATGATCGCCTCGACGCTTGTGGTTATGTGCATGGCGTTTTTCTATCGGCGCATTAAGCTTCGAACGCTATTCTTTGCCGCGAGCGCCCTTACTTTGGTCGGCTCGGTTTTAGGACTTTTCTCAACGAATTTCGGCATGCTCTTGATTGCGCGAATCATTCAGGCGGTGGGTTCGGGCGTGTTCATTCCCCTTATGATGAATACGATTTTGGCCGTGACGCCAAAGAATAAACTCGGCTCGTATCTCTCATTGGGTGGTTGCACCATTACCTTCGGCCCTGCATTCGCCCCCGTCGTATGCGGTGCATTGGTCACGAATCTGGGGTGGCGCTCGATATTTATTGCGCCGATTGCGGTTATGGTGCTTCTTGGCGTTTTGGGCTTCATCTATATGAAAGACCTCGAAAACTGTGAAGCTCATCTTGATGCGCCTTCGGTGGCCCTTTCGGGTGTCACGTTGTTCGCGCTTTCGTTTGGTTTGGCGGAAATCGCGGTAGACACAGTGCTCGGCGCCATCTCGCTCATTATCGCAGTTGCCGCAGCCGTTGTTTTTGTCGCCCGTCAGCTCGCCTGCCAACACCCGCTTATCGAACTTTCCCCGATGCGTCGCGTTTCGTTTTGGCCCGCTGCGATTTTCGCCCTGGTCTCACTTATGTCAACGTTCTCGATGAGCGTTTTGCTTCCCCTCTATCTTGAAGGGGCATGCGGCATAACGGCATTCATGGCTGGCGTTGTCATGCTCATACCTGTGCTTTGCAACGCGGCATCGACCCTGATGAGCGGCCGAATTATGGACAAACGCGGAGGTTGGCCCCTCATTCCACTTGGCTTTGCGAGCGTTGCCGTGGGCTTTGCGCTCATGGCAATCTTCGCTTCGACGTACTCCATTGTTGCGATGTTTTTTGCGTCAGCTCTGGTGTTCATCGGTGTCGGTATGTCGCTCTCTCCTTCTCAGACGGCTGGATTGCGTACGCTTTCGCCGCGTGAGAACCCCTATGGCGTTGCCCTCATGACAACATTCACCCAAATCGCGGCGTGCGCAGGCCCTTCGCTCTACATTGGACTTATGTCCTCGTCGGAAAACGCCGCGCTCAACTCCGGCGCACTGGAAACCGCCGCCGTTGCCCAGGGTTTTGCCGTTGCCGTATGCTTCGCTGCCGCTTTGGCTCTGCTGTCGGCAATTGGTGCTACCGTCTTCTGCCGAGCTGCGCTGAAGCGGAGCAATGCCGCATCCAAGCACGCCCAAGCCCAGCAACCCACTGAAATCGCCTTGTTTATGGAAAAGACCCCCTTTGTCGTAAAGGGCACCATGCCCGTTGGGGAGGTCATGCACGAGCTGGTCAATCGTAAAGTGAGCGGTATGCCGGTCGTGGATGACAGCGGAGTCCCGATTGGCTTCATTTCCGACGGCGACATCATGCGCTACCTCTCCGAATGCCACCCAGCGATTACGAGCTCGTATTCGCTCATGGAAGCGGCAAATAGCCAAACGTTCGATGAGAAGCTCAAAGAGCTTGTTGCGCTCCCCGTTTCGCATATTGCTACGGAACGCGTCGTGAGCATTCCTCAAGACGCAACGCTCCAAGAGGCATGCACGCTTTTAGCGCAGCATAAATTGAAGAAAGTGCCCGTTGTGCAGAACGGTACGATTGTCGGTATGCTGAGCAGATCTGACGTCATTCGCTATGCGATGAACAATGCGCTGGCTGGAATTGGGGAATAGCGCACACTGGCCGTGATGTCCCGTCATGAGCGTCGGCCCTATTTCGCATATTTAGGAATGCGACGTTCAACAAGTCCTCGTGAGGATAGGGTTCTTCCTTTCAGGTTCAAAAGAAAGTTGTTCTTCTCTACTCGAGGAAGCCGTACGCTCCCGTACGCTCTTCTTGTAAGTGCCCTCTCGTCAAGCGAGGTAAAATACTTGAAATTGTGGCGCTGCCTTTGTTGACAGCGCCATTCTTATATCTATACTTATGAACAGTTGTTCATATGTTTGTTTGGTCTCATAAAGGAGCAAGCATGGCACAGACCGTCGTTGAAGAACCAACCATTCAAGAATCAATCCCTTCTTGCAGCTGTGGTTACGAGCAAATCGATCATGAAACGGCCCCCGATATGCCCGACGAAGAGCTGCTTTACGATTTGGCGGACCTCTTCAAGGTATTCGCCGATACGACCCGAATCAAGATTCTCTATGCCCTTATGGGGCGTGAGCTTTCCGTGGGCGATTTGGCCGAGGTTATCGGCGCTACGCAAAGCGCCGTTTCGCATCAGCTTCGCACTTTGAAGCAGGCCCACCTGGTGAAATTCCAGCGCGATGGCAAAAATGTGATTTACTCGCTTTCCGACGACCACGTATACACGATGATCGCTCAGGGCATGACCCATATTTGCGAATAAGCCAACCAACCAGCATGAGTGAAAGGAACAAGCCATGCGTAAGACGTTTAAACTCGACGAACTCGATTGCGCGAACTGCGGAGCGAAAATGGAGGCCGCCATTAAGAAAATCGATGGCGTAGTCGATGCCAAAGTGACGTTCATGACTCAAAAACTCGTCGTTGAGGCCGACGATGCGCGCTTCGACGAAATCATGGACGAAGCGCAGGCTATTTGTAGAAAAATCGAACCCGATTGTGAAATCGTGCGTTAAATCCCAAGCAGGGTGATTGCCATGAATAAGAAATTAAGGCGCTGGCGCAAGCGCATCGTTATCGCGCTCGTTTCGTTTGCGATGATATTCGCTCTTACGGAGCTGTTGCCCCTTTCCAATTGTCTTGGCGGCGAACGCAATGCCGTATATGCGGAATTCGCGCTATACCTTATTCCGTATGCGATTGCCGGCTACGACGTTCTGCTCAAAGCTGCGCGCAATATCAAAAACGGCCAGGTGTTCGATGAGAATTTCCTTATGGCGGTAGCGACGATTGGCGCATTCTCGCTCGTTTTCTTCCCGGACTCCGGCCCTCATATGGCCGAAGGCGCGGCAGTTATGCTGTTTTACCAGGTGGGCGAGCTGTTTCAACAATATGCGATCGGCAAAAGCCGCAAATCGATTGCGGCGATGATGGACATCGCCCCCGATTTCGCGAACGTTCAAAACACGAACGGCGATTTGGAGCAGGTCGACCCCGACAGCGTTGCCGTTGGCAGCGAGATTGTCGTAAAGCCTGGCGAGCGTGTGCCCATCGATGGCGTCGTTGTGGAAGGCTCTTCTCAGCTTGATACGGCAGCATTGACGGGCGAAAGCGTGCCCCGTGCCATTGAAGCAGGCAGCGAAGTGGTTTCTGGTTGCGTAAACCTCACAGGCTTGCTCATCATGAAAACAACGAAGCCCTTTGGTGAGTCGACGGTGAGTCGCATACTTGAGTTGGTCGAGAATGCCGCCGAAAAGAAGGCTCATACTGAGAATTTCATCACGCGCTTCGCTCGTTATTACACGCCCGCGGTATGCGGAGTCGCGCTCGTGTTAGCGCTGCTTCCTCCCCTGCTCGGCTTTGGCGCGTTGAGCGATTGGGTTTTTCGAGGGCTGACGTTCCTCGTGGTAAGTTGTCCTTGTGCGCTCGTCATTAGCGTTCCGCTTTCGTTTTTCGGCGGCATCGGCGGCGCGAGCAAGCTTGGCATTTTGATCAAGGGCAGCAATTATCTGGAGTCGCTTGCCTCGGTCGATACGGTTGTGTTTGATAAAACCGGCACGCTTACGAGCGGCACCTTCGGCGTTGTCGCGGTTCATCCCGCGGAAGGCGTCAAAAGCGATCGCCTGCTTGAGTTGGCGGCTCATGCCGAAGCGTATTCCGATCATCCCATCGCAATGTCGGTAAAGCAAGCGTATGGCGCCCGCATCGACGAGACGCGCGTGTCGAACGCAAGCGAGGTAAGCGGGCGTGGCGTGCAGGCTAAAATCGACGGCGCGAGTGTGAGCGTCGGCAACGACAAGCTCATGGCGAGTCTTGATATTGACGCTCACAATTGCGAACTTGTCGGAACGATGCTGCATGTTGCCGAAAACGGAAAATATCTGGGTCATATTGTTATCGCCGACATGGTGAAAGACGATGCAGCTAAAACCATCGCCGACCTGCATGCGACAGGCGTAACCAAAACGGTGATGTTGACCGGCGATGCCGAAGAAGTCGCCCGCTCCGTTGCCTCAAAGCTTGGTCTCGATGAATTCCATGCCAAACTTCTGCCCCAAGACAAGGTCGCTGAAGTTGAACGCTTGCTTGATGAGGAAAGCAAAAAAGGCAGGCTTGCCTTCGTGGGCGACGGCATCAACGATGCGCCTGTGCTTACCCGCGCCGATATCGGTATCGCGATGGGCGCGATGGGTTCCGATGCCGCCATCGAGGCGGCCGATATTGTGCTCATGGACGACAAGCCGTCGAATATCGCGAAAGCGATTCGTCTGTCGCGCAAAACCATGGGTATCGTATGGCAGAACATCGTATTTGCCTTGGGCGTGAAGCTTGCCGTGCTCGTGCTTGCCGCCGTCGGCATCGCGAACATGTGGATGGCGGTGTTTGCCGATGTCGGCGTGGCGATTCTGGCCATCCTTAACGCCATGCGCTGTATAAACGTGAAGAAGTTCCAGTAGCCATCGCGTTGGCCAATACGCCCCTTGCAAAGAATAAGCCCCAGATTGCTAGCGGCATCTGGGGCTTTCTTGTCGATTGGGCCTCGATGGCTTTATGCGCTACATCGTTACATTCAAGGCGCGTAGCGCGGGAACGATCGCATCGTCACGCGAGATGCGAACACCCGCTGCTGCAAAAATGCAGCCGAGGGAAACTGCCGACGAATCAATCGTTTCTTTCGCGGCGGCAAGCAGGAATTCGGCGTTTTCGGTCAATGCATTCAAGGGAACGCCATGCGCTTCAAGAATCGATTCATCCTCCTCGACGCTGTGACGTTTAAGCCCTTTCACCGAAGAGAGAAGCTCATCAAGTTCGGTTTTCGCCTCAGCGGCCATGTAGGAATTGAGCATGCTGCAGCGTTTGTAGCATGCGACCGCAGCATCGTACTTCTCGAGTTTCCAGAACGAATACGCAAGCCAATAGAACGCAAGACCCGCGTCGTCGGCTCTCCAAGTAACCTCGAGCGCCTTGCAGCACATCTTCACTTCGTTTTCGTAGTCGTCTTTCATAAAGTACGCTCGAGCTGCCCGCAAGTATGAGTAAGCGCGTGCCGGTGACAGCTCTATACAGCGTTGTGCGTGCCTGAGCGCCTCGTCGGCCCCCGTGATTGTCGTTGTAAGCTCTTGCGCAAGAGAATCGTGCGCAAGAAACACTTCGTCGGCAAGTGGGTTCACGATACGGCCTTTTGCATCGTCAAGGCAGCGTTTCGCATAAATCGCGCGCGTTTCGTAGCTATCAAAATAGCGATAGCATACACGCGAGGTGTCGTTGAAGCCGTCAATGGCATCGCCTTGCGCGGCCAATTCCTCAAGGAGCCCAATGGCAGCAGGGTCGTCGTCGCGCATGAGAGACGAAGCGCGCATCATGGCAGGCTTGAGGCCGTAAGCATCCATAAATGCTTCTTTCACCTCGAGAAACGAGGTTTCCCCCAATGCCCCTTCGGAAAACGCGGCCAAAAGCCTGGTACAAATATCACGCACGAGCAAATCTTCCGTGCGATCGTGAATTTGCTTCAAGGTGAGCTCAGCGTTTTCAACGCCGGCATCAAGGGCGGCCGAGACCTCATCGGCATATGCACGCCGTTGGCCGTCTTCAAAGATAGACATACGCATGGGGCAATCGACGTGAAGCATGTCGCGTGCCCTTTCATTAAACGGCGTGGTGTCGATCGCCACCAAACGTTCGAAGCTCGATTTGAAATCACCCTTGCCAAGCGAGAAAAGCTTTTCGATGTTGCAGAGGCCATCCTCGCCTTCAAACTTGAAATGGGCATTGAATCGAGAAAGCGTTTCAAAAGGTTCGCTGAACGCATTCGCCTTGCTCGCCGAATACGCATCGCAAAGCGTTTTTCGGTCGAATTCAACTGAAATGACGATGTCTTCCCTGTTGCCGTCACGCAAGCAATTCACGTACACCTTTTCGATTGAAGCCGATGCATGAAATGCACTTGACGCGGCCAAAAGTGCAGCATGGGCGGCATAACGCGACTCAATCGCGCTCGATTCATTTGGGGTATACGGTAGATAGTCGTCGACATCGTCGTCCCAATGGGTTTGCGCCATAGTAGATTTGCAGGGTACGGCAAGATTGAAGCCGACTTCTGTGCAGGTTTCATTCAGGCAAAACTCATAAGGAATGCGATAGGGCGCGCGCCACAGCTCCCCCGCCTGGGCAATTGCGACATGGGTATCCCAACGGCCTTTAGCTTCAAGCGGCGAATTTGGGTCAGGCGCTTGCACGCAGAGGTATTCGACGAAGGAATCGGCGAGTTTCGAAATTTCTTCTTCAGTTTGCTCGAACATGTCGTCCTCTTCGCTTTCGAGGAAGTTGGACACCATGAGGAATCTGTTGAGGGCTCCTTCGGCGCGGAGCAGCTTGTGACGAATATCGCGTGTGGCATCGCACGAGGTGAACGCGCCATCCTCCAAACATTCGGTTTGCGTGTTGTACACGAAGTCGAGAAAGAACAGGTTCGAGTATCGCGACGTGCGAATGAGACGAGCATTTGGCCCCTCGGCCGCCCCCTCGACCGTTAAAGTATCGGCGGAGATGCCGACGAGTCCGCTGTCGCGCAGGCCGTTCACTAAAAATCGCTCGATGCCGCGCGCTTGCTCGGGGTTTTCGCTCCATGATGTTTCCGCTTCCAAAACCTCTCGATTAATTGCGTCAAAGAAATCGGATTGTTGGAATCGAGAAAATACGGCAGCCAAGTCAAATGCGCCGTTGGGCGCGGTTCCATTGGTGACCGAATCGTTCGATGTGGATATAGGCTCCCATTCGGTGCAGCGTGCGAACTCGACGAATGCAAGATAGGCCGTCGACATAAACTCAAGATAACGCGTTGGATTTGCGACTTCAAATTTTCCAGGGAACGAATCGTCTATTGCCGTGTAGCTAAACTCGGCTTTCCTGGTGTTATCGACGTTCGCGACCCTGGCTTCTGCGACGGTTCGACGCGAACCGTCGCACAGAAACACATCCAAATGTGCTGAAGACGTGGCATCGTCGTTATCATCCAAGAGAACGGTGTTGTTTTCGTTGCCCACGTCCATCGATTCGGCGTTGTTGCCACAGGTATACACCACTAAGTCGGGATCACGCAACGGTTCTTGGGCAAGGGGTTCATCGCACGAAAACGCTCGACCGAACCAATCGATATATGCAACGATGCGCGCCTTGCTCGTATTTACCGGATTATCAAAAGCGGCAACGTAGCATGCGCCGCCCTTCGGCATGACGAGGCCGCTCGAGATATAACCATACGTTGCGCCCAAAGGCATCAGGGGAACGGCGCGAAGCACATTACGTTTTGCAAAAAAGCCAAGTTTTACGGGAAATCCCATTAATGAGCACCTCTTTAATGTGGGCCGAGACTTCGACCGCCGTTTCGTTTCAATCATTATACCGTTCGAACAAAGTGCACGCTGTTCACTGCAATATGCCGTTTTGCGCGCATCCAAACATCTATGGGTGCGCTAAAGCCGCACATGACCGCTGCCCGCTAAATAGAACCGTCTCCCGCGAAACCGGTGTCGCAGAGCCAAGATCGGAAATGATACAACTATAGTAGGTATTGAAGAATAGACGATTTCGCAGATGAAACGCGTAGTGACGCGATGGGAGCGCATTAAGGGGAATGTTTGAGCGCACCCTGGGGAGAAGGAGCAAACATGGGCACAACCGCAGAGGAGCCGCGAAGCATGCATTCGCATGAGACCGGGCATAGGCTCACGGCAGATGAAGCGGCCTTTTTGAAAGAATTCCTCCTTGATTCGCCGCAATTCGTCGTTGTTGGCGATGAGGGAACGAAATCCTCCAAGAAGCATTCTCAGTCGAAAAAAAATAAAGCATAAGAAAGAGGAGGCGAAACGCCTCCTCTTTCTTATGCCGAAATCACCAAGCTTAATAGGCCCATGGCGCATGAGCCGCATTTGTCCAATTAAGCCTGAAAGCCTTCGTCCTTGATTCTTCCCTCTCCATCAGCAGCTTCTGTCGCGAGTTTATCGCAGCGTTCGTTTTCAGGATGTCCCGCATGGCCTTTCACCCAATGAAACGTCACGCTATGGGGCTCTTTCGCCTTCAGGAGGCGCTTCCAAAGATCGGCGTTTTTCACGGGTTCCTTCTTTGCGTTTTTCCAACCTCGTTTGAGCCATCCTTCAACCCAATGCTGGTTGAAGGCGTTCACCACGTATTGGGAGTCTGAGATGACGTCAATCTCGCAAGGGCGTTTAAGCACTTCAAGAGCGGCGATAACGCCCAAAAGCTCCATGCGGTTGTTGGTTGTGCAATTAAAACCCTGCGAAAGCTCCTTCACATGCAGTTTCCCAGAG
Source organism: uncultured Christensenellaceae bacterium (assembly GCA_934438035.1). GTDB lineage: Bacteria > Bacillota > Clostridia > Christensenellales > Christensenellaceae > HGM11616. The sequence continues at coordinate 4,252 of CAKSBK010000001.1, read as the reverse complement.
GGATCGGTGTAATGCAGAACCGAACCGTATCCTCCCGGCCCCGGGTTTCCGCGCGATGATCCGTCGGAGTAGATGGTTACATGCATGAGCAGCCTTTCTTCTTAAGCCCAAATTCGCATTTTGGTCAGCTGATGGTAACACGTATACGCGTTTGACGAACGATGCCATCGAAAAGGCAACAAGAGTGCATGCCGCGCCTTCGTAAAGGTACAATCATCGAGGTATCGAAAGGGATGTTATGCAGATTATCATTGCAGCTGTTGTGCTCGTCGCGCTTATCGCGTGGATCGTCGTGAAAAACGACGAAATGTCCGGTTTAGGACGAAATGTGAAAGCGGGCTCCCTTCGGCATCCTCATGGAAAACTTGTTCGCGCAAAGGCGACGACTGCCGTTCCCGATGAGACCCCCCTCATCGATCGCTTCAAGCGCTCGATGCCATGCATCTCCTCCTTTGTCCTTACTGCCGCATGCGTGGTGCTGTATACGTGCGATTTCGCGATATTGGGCCATACGAGCTCGCAGCTCCTCGCCACGCTTTCCTCAACGGGCATTGTTGCGTTGATCATCGCAGCCGAAGCGACATTGCGCGCGCCAGAGGCCGCTCGTACGTTTTGGACATATGTTTATGCGCTCGTTGCGGGAGTCCTATGCGCCCTCGTTGTGTGGGAGTGCATTGCAACGGCCGCCTCTTTGTCGTTTAACCAGGAATCAACCTTGCTTGTCTACGGCATTGTGACGTGCATCTGCTACATGCTTGGCTCTGGTGCATGCGTAGCGTTGCTGCCGAACAAGGTAACGTTCGAGCGCACCTTCGAAGATGGTGCGAAGCGTTCTATTACGGTTTCGACACGAAGCGCGGCCTATTCTGCTTACGTTGCTATGATGAGGACATCACCTACGAAGGAGGACTAGCATGGGCTTTATGGACGATTTGAACGACATGTTCAACAAGAGTGCGGCGGTTGCTGGCGATATGCTCAACAAGGGCGCCTCTGCCGCAGGACGCATGGCCGATAGCGCGAATCTGCGTTTTAAGCAGGGCGAAATCGATCGTCGTTGGAAAGATGCCTGCGCCGTTTTGGGCGAAAGCGTGATAGAAGCAGTCAAGGCCGACCCCGCTCTTTTGTCGGGCCGCGAGAAAATGATGGCCGACCTTGATGCAATCGCCAAAGAGCGAGCCGATGTCGCTGACGAACTGCAGCGCATCGCAGCGGAAACGGAAGCCGCCCGTCGTGCAGGACGAGTGAAAACATGCCCTGAATGCGGGGGCGAAGTTGGAATCGATGCGAAATTCTGCATGCATTGCGGTTATCCGATGCCTATCGACGTTCAGCCCGAGCCTGCTGCGGCCGTATCGACTGAAGCAGAAAGCGGCAATGCGCCAGCCACCAGTGAGGCGGCTCAAAACGAAGATGAAGCGACCGAGGATGCGCCTTCAAGTGAGGTTTCTGAAGCATCAAAACCCGAGGCTGATGCTGCGAGTGAGTGCAAGGCCGAATAAAAATTCCATAAGGTGTTTTGCCATTCTGTAGAATCTTCGATTCTAAACGCTTAAACACTGACGCTCGGTTCTTTAGGCTTAGAAATCAAAAAGTGCAGGCCATATGGCCTGCACTTTCTATTAAGGTTAAAGACTCACTTTTTAGCAAACGCCCTGAGCGATCATGGCATCGGCAACTTTCTCAAAGCCAGCAATATTTGCGCCCATGACGAAGTTGCCTTCGTGGCCATACTTCTTGGCGGTATCGTCAACATTGTGGAACATACCGCGCATGAGCTGCTCGAGCTTGCCGTCGACCTCCTCGAAGCTCCAAGAAAGATGCTCAGCGTTCTGGCTCATCTCGAGACCAGAGACGAGCACGCCGCCCGCATTCGCTGCCTTACCAGGCATGAATGCAACGCCATTCTCGAGGAAATAATTGGTCGCCTCGATGGTGGACGGCATATTGGCGCCCTCGCCTACGATCTTGCAGCCATTGGCCACAAGCGCCTGAGCATCTTCGAGGAGCAGGGTATTCTCGCGTGCGCACGGAAGCGCAATGTCGCAAGGAAGCTGCCATACGCCACGGCCGTCTTCGGCATGCCAAATGGCATTCGGGCGCTCGTCGAGATACATGGCGAGCGTAACACCCTTGTCGTGGCCAGAACGCTTCTTATTGTAAACGTTCTCGAGCACCTTGTAGTCGATGCCCTCGGGGTCTTCAACCCAGCCATGGGTATCGGAGCACGCAAGCACCTTGCCACCGAGCTGGGAAACCTTCTGGACAGCGTAAATCGCAACGTTGCCGGAGCCGTGAACGACGACGTTCTTGCCTTCAAAGGAATCGCCATTCGACTTCAAGTATTCATCGACAAAGTACACCAGGCCATAGCCCGTAGCCTCGGTGCGAGCAAGCGATCCGCCAAACGAAAGGCCTTTGCCGGTAAGCACGCCGGTCCATTCATTGCGAATACGCTTATACTGACCAAACATATAGGCAACTTCACGGCCGCCAACACCCAGGTCGCCTGCAGGCACATCGGTGTTGGGTCCGATGTGGCGACACAGCTCAGTCATGAACGACTGGCAGAAATGCATGATTTCGTTGTTGGACTTGCCCTTGGGGTCGAAGTCGGAACCACCTTTGCCACCACCCATGGGAAGCGTGGTGAGACTGTTTTTAAGAATCTGCTCCAGGCCCAGGAACTTCAGCATGCCAAGCGTAACCGTGGGGTTGAAGCGAAGGCCGCCCTTGTAGGGGCCAATGGCGGAGTTGAACTCAACGCGATAGCCGCGATTGACTTGGACCTTTCCAGAATCATCGACCCAAGGCACGCGGAACATGACGACGCGCTCAGGTTCGACAAAACGCTCGAGCAGAGCGTTCTCTTCATATTCGGGATGAGCATCAAGCGCGGGGCCAAGCGTGCTCAGGATTTCTGTGGCTGCCTGGATGAATTCGGGCTGGTCGGCATTCTTGGCCTTAAGCTCTTCAAGGATTCGTTCGGCGTAGGACATGCAATTCTCCTTTGCGCAATACTAATAAGGGTCGGCCAAGGCCGCGGGACGCTCAAATGCGTCCTCCCTTCTGATGAGCCTAGCATACGTGGTGCGTGTTTCGTGAATGTTACGCATTACAAGAAAGTTACGGGTGCAGTAGAAATAATGAGCAATTCTGCCGTTTGCCCCTTGATCAATACCGTCTAAGAAAAAATGGCCAGAGCCTTGCGCGTCGCGCAGAGCTCTGGCCATTTCGAGGCTATATAAAAAGCAAGCGTTTATTGTACCCCAGAGCTGCCAAACCCACCGCAGCCCCGCTCGGTTTCGTCGAGCGCGTCAACAACGCTCCATTCGACGTTTTCAACCTTCTGGATGACAAGTTGGGCGATTCGATCGCCCGGTGCGACTTCAAAAGATGAATGCGCGTTAAGATTGATAAGCGCAACTTTGAGTTCGCCGCGATAGTGGCTATCGATAAGGCCCGGAGTGTTGAGCACGGTAACGCCCTGCTTAATGGCGAGGCCGCTACGTGGCTGAACGAAGCCCGCATATCCTTCGGGAATCGCAATCGCGAGACCCGTGGGAACAAGCGCGCGCTCAAATGGGGCAAGTGACACAGATTCTACGGCACGCAAGTCAACACCAGCGTCACCGGGATACGCATACGATGGAATTACCGCATCATCACGTAGTTTGGTAATGGGAATAGCGAGAGAAGCCATTTTGCCAACTTTCCTATTGTTCATGCAACGCATATAAAGCAAACTGGAGTTCGCTTACTGAAGGCCTTCGAGTGCTTCGCGGAACTCTTCAACAGTTTGAAAATCTTTATAGACGCTCGCGAATCGAATATAGGCAACGTCATCAAGACCGCGCAGATGTTCAAGAACGATATCGCCAAGATCTTTTGATTTGATCTCAAGGCGGCCTGCGGCACGAAGCTCGGCTTCAATGTCGTCGATAATTTCCGCTTTCTTTTCGTTCGGGATATTTGGGCGTTTGGCGCACGCGATGCTAATGCCGCGATAAAGCTTCTCGCGATCAAAAACTTGCGTCGTACCATCAGATTTCACAACGATAATCGGGTTATCGCCGAGGCGTTCATAGGTCGTAAAACGGTTTCCGCATTTCAGGCATTCGCGACGACGGCGAATAGAGTTGAACTCATCGGAAGGACGAGAATCAACGACTTTGGATTCGGGGTGGCCACAAACGGGGCAGCGCATATGCCCTCCAATCATACCCACCTCGCACAGAGCGAAGCAAGCGTA